>CAMYYF010000141.1:0-4185 GCA_947303375.1 uncultured Lachnospiraceae bacterium | reverse complement strand
CAATCGGTTCTTCCTCCACGGTTAATTCTTCTGCGTTTATGCCGTTAGCCGATAAAAGATTATCGCTTTCTTCTTTTACGGTGCTTTCAGCTTCCGCTTCAACAGTTTCGATTTCTGTACTGTTTAAATCACAGCCTGACAGGAACAAAACTCCAGTGATTAAAAATGAACATACATAAAATATTTTTCGCATGATAAAACCTCCGTTTATATCTCTCCTCATTTTTCACGTCGCAAATGAATGCTTTCGTCTGTCAATTCTTTACGGTTCGAAAGTATAATCCTGAGAAATTCGAAATAATACCCTGTATTTTTCGCATTTTTATAACAATTTTACACCTCGGAAAAATATTGTTATAATTGGTGTATAATGACGATGTGAAAAATTTTTTGAAACGCTTTATTTGCAGCGTTTTCGAGATGCGTGTAAAAATGTTATAAAATCGCAGTTCAAAAAATACCCGTTATTTTACACTTGGAGGATAATTTCTTTTATGATTGAAGAATGGCAAGGCTTTATACAGAAAAGAACCAACGGCTCGGAGAGAGTCAATTATGATGACCCGAATTTCCCGTCATATGTTTTCAGAGGATATGTTTACCCGTCGTCGACCTGGGCGAACGATCCGCATTATCACGATGATGTGGAGCTTTTAACCGTCACGAACGGATATCTTTCCTACAGCATCAACAGTAAGGAAATTCCCGTGGAAGAGGGCGATACGATATTCGTCAATTCAAGGCAGATTCATTTTAACAAGCCCAAACGCCCTGAGAGAACGGATTATGTCATAGCAATTTTTCACCCGAGGATACTTTGTGCTTCGAATGTGGTGGAAAACAAATACATCAAAGCCGTAACGGACAACCCCAACATCCCTTATATCAGATTTAAAAGCACGGAAGAAACCGGCAAGCGAATCTACGACATCATGATGGATGCTCCAAACTACATCGGAAATGAGTTTATGCTGACAAAGTACTATTACGATATCTGGGAACAGGTCATTGCGGCCTGCGGCAGTCTCGAATACAACAGCAATTACTCGGATTCGCAGGTTGATTCGCTAAAGGCAATGCTTTCTTTTATACAGGAAAATTACTCATCCAACATAAGCCTCGATGATATCGCGCAGGCGGGGTCTGTGAGCAGGACTTTCTGCAACAATCTCTTCCACAAATATACCGACCAGACTCCGATTGAGAATCTGACGCGTTTCAGAGTCAGCAAAGTGGCGGAAATTCTAAACTCCACCAGTCTGTCGATGTCGGAAATCGCAGATATTACGGGCTTTTCGAGTGCAAGCTACATGGGAGAGGCCTTTAAGAAATATTACGGCGAATCGCCGAGAAGCTTTAAGAACAACAGCGTTCACACAACGCCGACGGATTTTTTCAACAGATAAATTTGCCTATACAAAAGGATGAATCTAATTTAAAATATTAAGGGGATTTTAGGATTAATTACGGAGAAAATTATGACCAGAGGACTGATACTTGAAGGCGGAGCAATGCGCGGAATGTTTACCTGCGGCGTACTGGATGTTTTTATGGAAGAAAACATCCGTTTTGACGGCGGTGCGGGAATATCTGCAGGTGCTCTATTTGGAATTAATTACAAATCAAAGCAAATCGGAAGAGGTGTAAGATACACCAAAAAATACTGTAAGGACTGGCGTTTCTGCAGTTTTAAATCTCTTATAAAAACAGGGGATTTATACGGTGTTGATTTCTGTTATCACACAATTCCCGATGAACTCGATCCTTTTGACAGAGAGACTTTTAAGGCTGATCCTTTTGAGTTTTATGTGGGAGCAACCAATCTCGAAAACGGCGAAGTAGTATTTCATAAATGCACGGACGGCGGCCAAAACGACGTTTGCTGGCTTCAGGCCTCGGCTTCAATGCCTGCGGTATCAAGATTCGTGAAAGTTGACGGCTACACTCTTTTAGACGGAGGAATCGTCTGTCCCATCCCTTACGAATTTGTTGAGGGCTTAGGATACGATAAAAATGTTGCGGTCCTTACACAGCCCGCCGATTACGTCAAGAAAAAAACTCGCGGAATGTTTATTTATAACCGCGCATTGAAAGAATATCCGAATATCGCAAAAATAATGGGCGAGCGGCACAATCTCTACAACGATATGACTGCTGCCATAAAAGAAAGGGAAAAAGAAGGGAGGCTATTCGTTATAAGACCGCCCGAAGCCCTCGGCATTAAACGTACGGAAAACAATCCCGATGAGCTTGAGAGAGTTTATCAGATGGGTAGAAGCGAAGCCCTTAAAAGACTTGATGCATTAAAAGAATATCTTGGTGATTAAAATAAGTGCCTGACTCCGCTAGGTGTCTGGCACTTTTTTTGCTTGGAGCCAGGTGCACCGACGGGAACGAAGTTCCCTAGTGTGAGCCAGGCACCATTTTTATCTGTATCTTAATTCAGGATGTCTTGCGTAGTACTCCTGATTAATTCTTATTGTAAGTAAATTCCTTGAATGTTACATATTCGCCGTCGGTTCCGTTGCCTGAAGCATAAAGACCGATGCAGCAGCCTACGAATCCGCCTGCTACTTCCGTTGAAAGATTTGATACTTCCGCTTCGCCAAGATATTCGTCTCCTGCATAACCTTTGGTGTTAAGGCCCTCAACTTTTATGGTCAGTTTAACGATTCCGTCTTTTATGATGTTTGAAAGAGGCGCGCTTCCAACCACCTTGTCTTCGCCGTTTTTGCAGATAATCATATTGCATTTTGCACCGTCAACTTCAACGCGAAGATTGTAGAGATTATTCTGAAGAAGCACGAGTCCCGCGCTCTCATTTACTTTAAGTGCCGATACATCAAGCTCTGCTGTGCTTTCAAAATAATGATGCTGTTGTCTTATTGCAACAAACGAAGGTGATGCAACCGCCTTGATATCGTCAGCCTGAATCTTAAGTTTGAGGCCTTCGCCGTCAAGCTGATACATATCCGCAGGGTAATTACGAAGGAATAAGAATTCGTCTCCGAGTTCCTTCATGTTTGCAAATACATAGTCCTTGTCTGTTCCGGGAAGAGTTGTCTTGCCGTTGGTTCTTGAGGTGTAGGATGAAGGATCCTTTTCGGGGAACCATTCGGGAAGATTGATTTCAACGGTGTCTGTGAGCATACCGACGCCGGGATTTACTACGGGCCAGTCGTCTTCCCAGATGAATTTGCAAAGGAAGGTTTCTCTGCCCATCGTCGTAAATCTTTCAAGAGGTCTTACCGCAAGCACTGTCATAAACCACTCGTCGTTAGGTGTTTTTATGATATCGCCGTGTCCGACGTACTTAATCGGATAGTCTTTGCCGAGATGTCTGTGTGTAAGAATAGGGTTCTTGGGATTGCCCTCATAGGGACCCCAGATATCCTTGCTTCGACAAATCATTACCGAATGCTCGGGACCTGTGCCGCCTTCGGCGTGCATGATGTAGTAGTAACCGTTTTCTTTATAGATATGCGGACCTTCGGGCCAGATACAGCCTTTGAGTGCGCCGTTCCATACATTCTTTTTCTCGCCGATTTTCCAGTTTTCAAGATCAACTTCAGCGATATAAATAAACCAGTCTCCGTTGTACTTAACTCCGTCGGGATTGGGATGTGTACCGATATAATAGCACTTTCCGTCTTCGTCGAAGAAGAGTGAAGGATCGATTCCGTCAGCATCCTCAAGATAATGAGGCTCTGACCAGGGACCTTCGGGATTCTCTGCGGTTACGATGAAGTTTCCGCCATGAGTAACATTGGTGCATATAACATAAAAGATTCCGTTGTTGTATCTGATGGTCGGTGCGAAGAGACCCTGTGAATGGTCAGCGCCTTCCAAAGGAATCTGTGAATGTCTTGTAAGTACATTTCCTATCTGCTCCCAGTGTGCCAGGTCTTTGCTGTGCATCAGGGAAAGTCCCGGAACATACGAGAACGTTGAATTGCAAAGATAGTAATCTTCTCCCACCGCGCAGATGGAAGGGTCAGGATAAAATCCCGGCATAATCGGGTTTATAGCTTTTGTCATTATTTCTCCTCCAAATAAAATCCAATAATCGTAATTATTCTATCATACTTACAGTCTATAAGACACTGATTAAATCCATCAAAAATACAGATAAAATTAAAGGATTGAATTTGGTATTTCTTAATGGTTTTATTTCTTCACAAAGAA
>CAMYYF010000140.1:0-4191 GCA_947303375.1 uncultured Lachnospiraceae bacterium | reverse complement strand
TGCATTAAGCATTTCTTTGTAATCCTGTCTGATCATTTTCTTTTTCTCCGTTTATTATTTTATTTCGGAGCCGGGCATCCTTCGGAGCCGGGCACCGGTGTATTTATTTACGAGTCCCATTTGACATATGTAACGAATACATTGCCGTTATTATCATAAAAGTTCTCGGCTTCGTCCCTGCCGACCTTCATGACATTTCCCGAGCCCGGATTTACCCAGACATAAACCGAATCGCTGTAACCGATTATAAGCACCGTGTTATTATCCGCTTCGGCTATAACGGGAATATCTTTGTTCAAATAATATTTTATAAGTTCCGGCGAACAATTTACAAGTTCAATACCCTTCGCGTTCGGAACATTTTTCTCAATTATTTCTTCGTAGGTCTTGCTTCTTAAATCGCTTTTGACATCCAGAGAGAAACCTTCGAAGTCGAGAATCTTTTCAAGGCAGGCTTCCATCGACGAGGATTCCTCATCTGCGACAGTCATGCCGTCTATTCTCATAATCTGGTTGGTTTTGCTGTATGCTTCCTTCTTCCAGAGATAATGACCGTTTGAGTCAATAACGCATCCAAACCCCTCATTTGCGCACTTTACAGCCTCACTGATATCTGTAAATATTCCTGCGCACTCATCGGAATTCATCACATAATAAATATCCGTCGAATCGCCTGTCAAAATGATTTCTCTTCGACCCTCATACATTTCGGTCTTGGGAGTTTTGAACTTAATCTTCTTATTATCCATCTCTTTTTTCAGAGTAACCTGGACAATCTTTTTAAGGTTTTCCGTTATAACTACTTCGGAATTGTTTTTATATGTCTTTTCCATCAAAGTATTTACAATGCTGTCGGGCGGCGCATTTACAAACTCACCGTCTTCGTTCTTTTCGTTTCTGGTAAGCGTAATCAGATTGTCATTAATCCTGCAGCCTAAGACATATATGTTCTGATATGTATAGGATTTTAAAATCTCATTATATCTGTTGATGATATTAAGTTTATACATGGGAACAATCTTTTCCCTGTATATGTTCTCGGTGATATCGGAATTTCTTGCATCGCCGTATATAAGGTCCTCTCCCATAAATCCCATCGGCTTTATGTGTTCGCCGGATTTGGAGTCAATGGTATAGGACAGCGAACGCTCCATATCAAGAAATGTTATCTGACTGATTCCGACCGTATCTTCCTTCGAAATCCATGCGCAGTTTTTGCACGAGGGTGACACAAAGAGGTATTCGTTTTTAAGATCTTTTACGATTATTTCCTCGGTCTGCTCTTCGATGTTTACCTTGTGGATTTTCTGATCATAAAAGAAATAAAACTCGTTCTTATTATTTGCGTATGCGAGCTTTCCTATTTCGTTTTTAATTATTTCGTAAGGCTTGTCGCACTCTATGAATATCTTTTCGACAACAACGTTTGTTTTCGAGTTGTATTCGAAAAGATGAATGCCGCATTTGCCTTCGTAATCGCCGCGGTTAAAATATCCGTACACATAAAAGAATACGTTGCCCGATTCGTCGATTCTTAAAATCTTTATGTCATGCTCGGGATTGATGCATCTGGCATCGAAATTGTCTTTGTCATAAAAAGAATATGCGGTACCGAAGGTGTTCTGTGCGGAGTTTACGACAAAGAGAGATTTGTTGTTTACAAATGCATATGTATTACCGTCTTCACTCTCCGCATGCTCGAATTCGTCGGGCATGATTCCCAGCATCAGAGTGTCATTATAAACAACACCTTTATCCGCAAAGAGAATCGTGTTCATGTATCTGTCAAAGGATAAAAGATACATTCGATCCGTTCCCTTGATAAATCTGTAATATTCCGTAACAGAGTACAGCCTTTCTTCTTCACCGGTTAACGCAGAAACCGTATATTCAAGTTTCATCAATGCGTTCTTTGAATCGATTTCCCCGACGGTGCAGACAGGCTCGTCGACTCTTTTTACATCAAGACTTCCCCAGGTAACCTGATCCATTGAACTGTGGATATCCACATGTGAGAAATTGGTGTTGTCTCCCGAGGAATTGCTTTCCATGTACTTGCCGATTTCATCCTGTGCGGTTTCCTTGTCAAACGTGCAGTCGTTGAAATAATAAACGTAATCGAGTTTCTCGGAGAAGTTTAAACTGTCATCCTCAAATATTCTCGCATAATAATATGCTTTTCTGTCGTTTTCCAGAGTAAGGATTATCTTAAGCGAATAATCCGTTTTTTCCGAGATAATGTCTTTGAACGTAAAAGAAAGATCCATATATTCCGAAGTCTGCGTGTAAGTTGTTACATCGCCCTCTTCAACAAATCTTTCCTTGTCAATGCTTCTAAGTTCATAGGAGATATTGTTAATCGTCTCTCCCATTTTGTATAAGCGGACATTTAGCTTTCTGCCGCTTTCCAAAGGAGTTATGCCGTCACGGATAACGGAATAATCCATTTCCGTGGTATATCCGAACATTCTGTTAAAATCATGACCGTTTTGTCTTACGCAGATAACAGGCAAAGTCGCGGGTGCCATTTCCTTGGTAAGGTCGGTATTTCCGCGGTTTAAAAGATATCCGAAAAAGAACAGCGAAGCTACAAACCACGCAGCAATAATCACGTATTTCCACATCTTTGTCAAAAGAAATCTTTTTATGGGATTGTCTCTTGAGCCGTTTTCCTGGAGGTCAACGTGTTTAATACTATTAAATTCGTTTGCCCTGTCTTTCTTTCTTCTCATCAATACCCGTTATATGCGAAAGGTCTGCAACTTTCGTCACAGACCCAAATAATAATTATTCCTTAACTGAATTAATCCTGCATATCGCTTTCTTTAACGCAACAGCAGCCCTGTCGAGATCCGTGTCGGGATCCTTTGCCGCCAGTCTTTCCTGCGCTCTCTTGAAAGCTTCCTGCGCACGGTTTTCATCTATTTCGGAAGGCCACTCGATTATTTCCGCAAGGATAATAACCGAATCGGGATTGATAACCGCAAATCCTGCATGCAAAGCAGCATTCTTCGGATGTTCTTCTTCCGTAATCGTAAGTATGCCCGGTTCTATGATGACGGTCATCGGAATGTGATTTTTCAATACACCGATTTCGCCCTCGGTGGTATTGAATTCAAGCATTGATGCTTTTCCCTCATAAAACAGTCTCTCCGGGGTTATTATTTTAACATCGAAAAGATTTGAATCTTCCATCTATAAAAAACTCCGTTTATTTCTGATTCTTTTTGGCAAGAACATCATCGATGCTTCCGGCATTTAAGAAGTAACCTTCGGGAATGTCGTCATGCTTGCCTTCAAGAATTTCCTTAAATCCTCTGATAGTCTCCGAAATGGGAACGTATTTTCCTTCAAGACCGGTAAACTGACCTGCTACGAAGAAAGGCTGTGAAAGGAATCTCTGTACCTTTCTTGCACGGGATACAAGGAGCTTGTCGTCTTCGGAAAGTTCGTCCATACCAAGGATGGCGATGATATCCTGAAGTTCTTTGTATCTCTGAAGGATTTCCTGTACACCTCTGGCTACCTGATAATGCTCAAGACCTACGATTCTTGGATCGAGGATTCTCGATGTTGATTCAAGAGGATCAACCGCGGGATAAATACCGAGCTCAACGATTGCTCTCGAAAGAACGGTCGTTGCATCGAGGTGTGCGAATGTTGTAGCGGGAGCGGGGTCAGTTAAGTCATCGGCAGGAACGTATACAGCCTGAACCGATGTGATTGAACCGTTCTTCGTGGAAGTGATTCTCTCCTGCAATGCACCCATTTCTGTCTGAAGTGTGGGCTGATAACCAACGGCTGAAGGCATACGGCCTAAAAGAGCCGAAACTTCGGAACCTGCCTGTGTAAAACGGAAGATGTTGTCAATGAATAAAAGTACATCCTTTCCGCCTTTATCACGGAAGTACTCAGCCATTGTAAGTCCCGTAAGACCTACTCTCATACGTGCTCCGGGGGGCTCGTTCATCTGGCCGAACACCATGGTGGTTTTATCAATAACGCCCGATTCCTGCATTTCATGATACAGGTCGTTTCCTTCTCTTGTTCTCTCGCCTACACCGGTAAATACGGAATATCCGCCGTGCTCTGTAGCGATGTTACGGATAAGCTCCTGAATAAGAACCGTCTTACCAACACCGGCACCGCCGAAAAGACCGATTTTACCACCCTTCTGATAAGGGCAAAGGA
>CAMYYF010000139.1:0-4235 GCA_947303375.1 uncultured Lachnospiraceae bacterium | reverse complement strand
AATGTTAAGAGCAAGTCTTAAGTCATCGAGCCAGTCTTTCTCAGGGATTTCTACTTCAGGTTCAGGCTCGGATGCGGGTTCTTCGGGAGTTTCAGGTTCTGTGGGCTGAGGTTCTGTAGGTTCTACTATTTCAGGCTTCGCGGGCTGAGGTTCTGAAGGTTCTTCCGAACCGGTCTGGGGTTTGAGGTCTGTTATTTCGGGTTCTTCAGGAATCTCCTCAAACGTTGCCTTAACCTCAACATCAGATGTTCCGATTAATAAAGTGGTTGTAGCTGATTTCGCATCATTAATTATTGTTTCGCCAGATACAATTTCCCATCCTGAAAACTTATATCCTTCGTTTGCATTTGCTGTTACTGTAACTTCTGTTCCTTCTTTGCCCGAAGTTACTGATGCTCTTGCCGAGCCGTTTCCGTCATTACTTACTGTTACGTTATATTCTCTCGAAGGTATTTCTTCAAAAATCGCCTTCACTTCAACATCATTTTCAGGCATTGAAAACCCATCATTCGATATTGTAATTCCGCCGGACACTACCTGCCATTCTTTAAACACATATCTTTCATTTGGAGTAGCAGTTAAAGTAATCAGTGTACCGACTGTGGCTGATAAAACATCAGCAGTCGCTGTTCCGTTTCCATCATCTGTTACTATTACTGTATATTCCGGAGGTATCTCTTCAAAGATTGCTTTCACTTTGACATCATTTTCAGGCATTGAAAACCCATCATTTAATATTGTTACTCCACCCGATACTACCTGCCATCCCTTAAACATATATCCTTCATTAGGAGTAGTTGTTAAAGTAATCGGCGTTCCAACTGTGGCTGATATAGCATCAGCAGTTGCTGTTCCATTACCGTCATCTGTTACAGATATCACATATCCCCACTGAGCATAAAGAGTTAAATCACGGGTTAAGTATAACGTATCCTCATCGGCATACGAAGTTCCGCTTCCATCAGGCATTGTATTCCATTTAACAAATATTTTTTCGTTATTAGTAAAGTTATTTGGCGCAAGTTTTATGCCATTCCTTTCGAAGAAATATTGTGTTAATATCGTTTCCGAACCATCATTGGCACTCATGGTAACCAAATGCATATTCAAATCCATATCTGTTGCAGAATCATCAATATCGTCATATATATGCCCCCCTGTAATATTACAAAAACCAACACTTTTACCAAAACTTATTCCATTAGTTTTGCCATTGGCTTTATTTCCTGATATTTCTCCCTCAGACATTTCAAAATGCAAACCCTCAAAATTTATTCCACCACTGTTTTCAGCGACATTTTCGGAAATTTTTCCTTCTGACATAATAAAATCGATACTTTGTGTATTTATTCCACCGCCATCACCTAAAGCAGTATTTGAAGAGATTTCTCCTCCAGAAATAGTCAATACGATGTTATCCTTAACATCTACTCCACCTCCATTGCCTGAAGCATTATTCGAAGAGATTTCTCCTCCGGAAATAGTCACTTCTGGGCTATCCTTAACACTTACTCCACCTCCATCGCCTGAAGCAATATTCGAAGAGATTTCTCCTCCGGAAATAGTCACTTCTACGCTATGCTCAACACTTACTCCACCTCCATTTTCAGCAATGTTTCCTATGATTCTTCCTTTAAGTATAGAAAATATTCTTTGATTTAAGTATACTCCCCCACCATCACCTGAAGCGGTATTTGAAAAGATTTCTCCTCCAGACATCGTAAATGTTCCAGATACTTGTACTCCACCACCATCACCTGAAGCGGTATTTGAAGAGATTTCTCCTCCAGACATCGTAAATGTTCCAAATACTTGTACTCCACCTCCATTACCGGAAGCGGTATTTGAAAAAATTTCACCTCCAGACATCGTAAATGTTCCAGATACTTGTACTCCACCACCATCACCTAATGTTGAATTTTCTGAAATTTTTCCTCCCGACATCGTAAAGGTCCCCAATACAGTTACTCCTCCGCCATAATAGTCTTCATCGGTATTATTTCCGGAGATTTTTCCTCCAAACATATTAAATGTTCCCCTATGAACGTCAACTCCTTTTCCCGCGCAATCGGATTTATGAGTTATTAAACCTGAATTGTTACTTTCATCAAAAAGATTTAGTGTTGATTCAATAACAGTGATAGCAGATGCACCGTCATCTGTTTGGGTAATACTGTGTCCATTAAGGCAAAGGCTTACTTCCGTTTCTTCAACCCATCCTATATTGGAAAGCTCAATATCCTCTATAAGATACCCTTTTCCACCATTTTCACACAAATCCAACAATTCATCCTCTGTACTTATCGCCCTCCAACCCACATGATCTGAACAAGTCCCATCTGCATATGCACCATGCGTATGGTTTTCTGTCTGTGTTGTTTCAGCTTCAACAACCATAGGTCTGCTGATAATAGGCAATAATGCAAACACCATAACTGCTGCCAAGATAACCGATAAAACCTTTCTTCCACTTTTCTTCATCTTAAATTCCTACCCTTCTTTTATGTTTTTATTCCTCTTTGTCGTTTTCTTTATTTTTCTTTCTTACGATAACCGTGATTATCACACCCATCACAAACGCAATTACCGCAACAATTACATATCCGAGCACTTCCGTAGGAAGCAGGAAAGATCCGTATGCCGAATGTGTCCCGGTTACGACATTTCCCGTAAATATGCTGATTGATAAAAACAGAATGAACGTCAATATCACCGTTGTCGTTGAAAGAACACCGGTAATTTGCTTATTTCTTTTTTCTCTTATTTTTCTGCCCCTTTTTATGATTTCTTCAAGGGCTTCGTCTTTCGTATATTTCATGTGAATTTACTCCTTCTATATACTTAATTGCAGTTTGTCAGATTTTTACTCACGATTTTTGAAAATTTTTTAATTTTTTTTATTTTAGGGTATAAAAAAAGAGCGCCAACCTGAATTGGCGCCCGAAATTTAAGGATTTTTATGAATACTTCTCTGCTCTTTTGTTTAGATAAAGATATCTTAAAAGCCAGAAAATTACTATAAGAATAAGCGGAAATGCATATCCGATATATGTGGATGCTCCCGGTCTTGATACAAGAAGGTTATAGAGAGCGTGAACGGTCATTGCAAGCGAAAGCGCTCCGAGGATGCCGGCGAGCGAGAAGGTTTTGTAATCTTTTAGGAGGTTTAAGCCCATTGCGAGCACAACCATGGTTACAAGATGCATTACTCCTACCGCAGCGCCTCTAATAAGGATGTAATAAAGGCTTTGCGAGCCGCTTGAGAGAATATGGCATGCGTTCTCAAATGTCGCGAATCCGGCACCGATTCCGACAGCCACGAATAATATCTCTTCACCTTTGGTCTCGATGATGTACAGATAAAACATTATCGGCAAAAGTTTCATTATCTCTTCCATAATCGGCGATATAAAGACGGAGGTTTCTTCCGCGCTTAAATCAAAGACATTCTGACAGAATCCGCTCATATATGCGGAAAGCAGGCAGACTACCATTCCAAGCAGGAATGTTACTACAAATTTTCTTCCGCCGCCTCTTAGGAACATCAAAGCTATCACAAGAGGCACCGCTATACAGATTAAAATATTCTCAGCGTATATCATCTTTTGATAACTCCTTTTTAAATGCAAGATACATAAGAGGCATCACTAATATATACATGATGTTCGCCACATTATAAAAGATATCCGCGCTCATAAACATTAAAAGCATGGTCCAGATATGTAATGCGAATGATAAATAAATCGCCTCACCGTTGTTTTTATCTTCTTTGCGTAATGTATAAATGGTCTTAATAACAATCAGGATCCAGAGAATATACATAAAAGGATAACAGCTTATCTCTACTATCGGTCCGACGGTATCATATGTTGCAAACGCAATGGCTTCCAATACAAAAACCAGGGAGCTGCAAGCGGCTGCAAATATAATCTCTTTGCCCGATGCTGCTTTGGTTTTAATCACGCCCTTAAGTAAAAGATAAAGGTAATAAATATAAGGCAGGCCGAAGAGAATATTCTTGATCCATTCATCCGCCCACATAACCCAAAGCGCTATATTGACTCCTATGAAAACTGTTGAAAAGATGAGCGCCGGGATGTTTATTTTTCTTTCTTTGCCAAGTACCGTCTCAAGAACGGCACAAAGCAAGAGAATCATGGAAGCTTCCGCGATTTCGTTAGCCGCAAAAGGCATCCTCGTATCGGGGATCAGGAAATTATAAGCGAAATAATAAA
>CAMYYF010000138.1:0-4235 GCA_947303375.1 uncultured Lachnospiraceae bacterium | reverse complement strand
ACCGCAGAGTTTCCCGGCGGTATGTGCGATGAGGGTGAAGACCCGGTAGAAAGTGCATACAGGGAACTTGAGGAAGAGACCGGATTTAAGACGGGCAAGATGACCATTCTCGGAGTATGTTCGCCGAATCCCGCCATTTTCTCGAATTCGATTACGGTGTGCCTCGCAGAAGACCTTACACCGACCAATGAACTTCATCTTGATGACGATGAAGTATTAATGTACGAAACCGTTCCCATCGACGAAGTAATAGATTCGTTCTGCAAGGGCGAGTATGTAAATGCTTTTATGGGAACCGCGCTGGCACTTTATATGAGACACGTGCAGTCCGAAAAGCAGTAAAGCAGGCAGATGCATCACGGAGGCTTGAAATGAAAAAACTAAAAAGACTGATTGCAAAGATTACCGTAGTCTTAACTGCTTCTTTTTCTTTAACCGTCACGGCGTGCAAAGAAAAAACGATAGCGATAGACGAGTATCCCCAGGCAGTACAGACTGTTGAGGATGATGAGGACCTCATAAAAGAAAACAATTCGGATACACAGAATGAAAGCGAAAGCCAAAACAGAGCCCTGACCGATGCTCAGTTAAAAGCCCTGTTGGATTCACCGGATCCTTTTGAAAAAGGGACATTTTCTTTTAACATAAAATGCATCCCTTATTATATGGCAAAAAAATACCAGGATCATCCCGAGATAATAATGAATGCCCTGGCGTATATCGAAGCCGTTTACAATCAGGATTCGGAATTTGAAATGCCGCCTGAAGATGTGCTCGATATAGAAGGCTATATCCGCGCCATGGAACTTGCAGAGATGGCAAATCCCATGGTAAGTGCGGTCAGACTGGATACCGAGGATTTTATACATTATAAAGTGGTATATCTCCCCAAATATACAGCGGTGCAAAACGAAGAGACCGGTTTTATCGACATTATGCCGGCTGAAGCAGGGGATCAGGATGAAGCCCAAAAGGTAATCGGAGATTTTGTTGATTATGTTTGCGAGACGGTCAACAAAAACGTTTCCGCGGATGATTCCGATATCGAAAAAGCAAGAGCGGTATATGAAGCACTGGCTAACGATATAGGCATAGTGGACCTTGAAAAATATACAGACCCTACCATTATTTATTCGGATGATATTGAAGAGCTGGCGAACAGAAGAACGATCGTAGAAGGGACGCTTGACAAGAAACTCGATCAGATGGAAATAGCGCGCCTTTATCGTTTTATATTATCCCAGCTTAATATTGAATGTTATGCCGTACAGGCTTCGGGTACTTATTACAAACAGGATGATGAAAAACTTGATGCATTCATGAAGGACGCATATTTAAACTACTGGAATGTGGTTGTTGCTGACGGGAAAGCATATAACTGCGATTTATTTTATGAAATTGCGATTTTAGATACACAAAGAAACGAAAACCCGAATGCAACAGCCGATATGACTTATTTCGGAATGAGCGATGAGACAAGAAAAAAATCATTCAATGTCAGCAAATCCAGCTTAAAAACGCTTAACACCTATATGTTCGAAGATCAACCGAGTGATGTTATTATTCCCGAGTGTTTGGAGGATTATCATAGAGAGTAACATTTGAAAAGATAATATTTGTACCAAGGACAGGCAGAAAACAGGGAGGCTTACTATGAACACTGCTAAAAGATTTGTAACCCGGTTAACCGCTGTGACGCTTGCAGTCGGCGTTTGTTTTTTATCTTCATGTACACCTAAAAAAATTGATATTGAGGAATACCCGGGATTTGAACCGACTGAAGAAACCTCAACGGAAAACCCCGATGTAAAAGAGGATATTCCGAATGAAGATTATGTTGAATACCCCGGAGGCATGACAGACAAAGAATTTGCGGATTTTATTGCCATTCCGGATCCCTTTGAGGAGACCGATAAATTTCATTTTTGCTACAAGGCGATTCCTGAGTACTATGCCAGACAATACAGAGAAAAACCTCAGATAATCTATGTAGCCAAGGAAATGATGGAGGCGGTATACAACGGCCAAATGGAATTTGATATTCCTCCGGAAAATGAACTTAATTGGGAAGAAAATTCCCTGGCAGAAAGTCTGGCAAAGATGTCCTGCCCTTTGGTTGAATCCTGCAGTATCGGTTATTCCGAGGATGATCCTCTTAAGTATTATGTCACATACTGTTCTAAGGTTGTGATAACTGACAGTGCGTATGATTCTGAAGGAAATTTAGTTGTCGAGAATATGTCATTTTCCAACCTCGATGAAGACGAAGCCATAAAATATGTTAATGACTTTTCGGATTACATTTCGTCTCTGATAGACAGAAATGTATCTGCGGAAGATTCCGATATGGAAAAAGCTGCGAAAATTTATTCGGCTCTGACAAAGGAAATATCCTACAGGGAGAGAAGGGATGTGGAAGACAAGCAATTCTATGATTCCGAGGCAGATTTCTGGGAATCACTGGCCGAACAAACTTTCCTGGTTGAGGATATTATTAATGATAAAGCAACGACTCAGCCAAGGCTTGCTTTATTGTACCAGTACATTTTGACACAGCTTAATATCGAGTGTATGACGGTTTCATCTTCCGGAGCATATCATAGTCAGGACATTGAAAAACTTGACAAAGAGATGGGTACAAGAGGACGAAATATCTGGAATGTGGTTGTAGTGGACGGAAAAGCGTACAACTGTGATCTCGCGTATGAAATACTTACATATGAATATGATAAAAGTATGAGTGCCGGGGTCGAACCTCAGATGAAGTATTTCGGGATGAGTGATTCTACCAGGTCACAGTCTTTTACGGTATCCGACAGATCGTCCATATATTATTATAATCCCAATCCATGGGAGGAGGAATCAGGCCCTAAGAATATGGTTCCCGAATGTGTCTCGGATTATAAACATTAACTGACGGTATATTATGCGTTATGCGATGGAGGGGAAGACATGACAGGAAAACGTATATTTGCTACAGAAACTAAAAGATTTTTAACTTTTATCGTATCGGCAATAACGGTATTTTCGCTTTTGCCGCTTAGCGGATGCATAAAAGAAAAAAAGATAGAAGATTATCCCGAACCCGAAATAATAGAAGCAGAGGATGCAAACAACCAGGAAACTGCAGAAAATAAGGAAGGGGCGAAAACAGAGACTCAGGATGAGGCGCAGGAAATGACCGCGGAAGAATTTGCCGAATTGATTGCAATTCCCGATCCTTTTGAATCCGGACAATTTACGTATTGCCCCGATGCAATTCCGCCTTCATATGCATGGGGGTTCAGAGACAGACCTAAAATAATAAAAAATGCAAAATATATCCTGATGGCTGTGTATGAGGGAAAAAATGACTGGGAAGTTCCCGAACAGGATGCCATCAGTTTAAATGAATTTCAGACTGCTCTTGATTTGGCCAGGCTTTCCAATCCCATTGCGGCCAAAGTTGAGGGGGCAAATTCGGAAGACGGAACTTCTTTTTTTATAATGAATTATACGAGGGTAATCTTGCATGATGTTGAACCTGAGATTGGCTCCGAAGTCGAAGAAACCGGAGAGACTCAGGAGGAAGTCAGGATAAAAACAAATAATCTTCTTGATTATGTTTACGATACTATAAATAAAAATGTTTCGCCCGAGGATTCCGATATTGAAAAAGCGGAGGCGGTATACAAAGCACTGGCTTCCGATTTCATTCCGGTGATGAGGGGGCAATACGAGGAAGAACTTGTTACCGACGAAGACGGTCATGTAAGCGGTGTGATTCTTCCTTCGCATAAACTGATTGACGATTTTTCGACAGGGGAACTGGATAATGTGGAAATTGCTCAATTATACCAGTTTATATTAACCCAGCTTAATATCGAATGTATGACCGTTTCTTCATACGGAACCTATACCAACCAAAACGTCGAAGAACTCGACAAGTTTATGGCTAAAAGCATGTGTAATACATGGAATGTAGTTATTTCGGACGGAAAGGCGTATAATTGTGATTTGTTTTTTGAAACCAGTGTTCTTCAAAAACAAAGAATAAAGAATCCGCAGACCGAACCTGATATGAAATATTTCGGAATGAGCGATGCTTTAAGAAACAAATCTTTTGAGGCAAACAGATACAAACTCGCGGAGTATACACTCAGCGAACCATACGAAGAAATGCCGTGTCAGGTTAAGGGCAGCGCAGTCCCCGAATGTGCTGAAGATTATTACTTAAGGTAATATTTTTCATAAAA
>CAMYYF010000137.1:0-4266 GCA_947303375.1 uncultured Lachnospiraceae bacterium | reverse complement strand
CTGCATGGGGCAAGCATAAGATGACTCCGAGACTTTCTCCCAAGAAAAGCTGGGAAGGCGCTGTCGGCGGTATTATCGGCTCGGGTATTGCAACCGCTGTATTTGGCCTTATTTACGAGATTAACCATGATAAAAGATTCGCAATGATTCCTATTTTCTTCTTGATTGGATGTATCGGCGCGTTTATCTCTATGTGCGGAGATTTGGTTGCTTCGGCTGTTAAAAGAAACAATAATGTTAAGGATTTTGGAAACGTAATTCCCGGACACGGCGGAATTTTGGACAGATTTGATTCGGTTCTTTTTACCGCTCCGACCGTGTATTTTATGATAGTTTTGTTCCTGGTTGCTAAATAACTTTGTTTTGAATTGCTAGTTGGGGGTGCAGAATGACAAAGAAAAAAGTAATTATCTTAATTATTGCTGTTTCTGCGGTAGTTTTACTTATTTACATTCCGATTGTTGCTGTTTATTTTTCGAAAAATATCGGAAACAAAGATACTTCGCTTGATAATGCCGAGATTAAGGAAGAAAAATCAAAAGATAAATCTTCGGTTAATAATGAAAACTTATTGCATTATTATTCCTGCGATAAAAACAATTTGTGCGGGCTTGAGGAGGTTTATTCTTACAGAGACAGTGTGCTTCTCGTTTTTGATAAAGAGATAATGGATTCAAATGCCGAAATTTACGGCGGAAGTTTTCTTAATACCGTCAAAGGCATTTACAGCGTCGATGCCGAACTTTCTGTGCTCAATGCTTACCCTACTGTGACATTAACACCTACAGCCACTCTTGATATCGATAAATATGTAGTATTAATCCCGTTTACCTACGATACGGCTGATATTAGGGATCCCGAAAAAGATGTTGAATCAGTTGAAGCGGGAATAAACGATACTTTTTTCATAGATTATTATAATTCCCGCATAGTTATTACCATACAAAATCAGAAAAATGATAAATACGAAATTTTAAACCAGTGGTATGACGAAAAAGAATGCGTCTGGGGCGAGGTAAAATCTGAAGTCGTAGACGAAAGGCAGAATTTTCTTTAAATAGAGGATGATATGAAAAATATTGTTATTTTAGGGTCTACCGGTTCAATCGGCACACAGACCTTGGAGATTGTAAAAGATAAAAAAGATGACTTTAACGTGCTGGCTCTGGCGGCTTATTCGAACGTTGATCTGATGGAAAAGCAGGTCAGAGAGTTTATGCCTTCACATGTAGTTTTATATGTTGAAAGTGCAGCCAATGACCTCAAAGAGCGCATAAAAGATTTAAACGTCAATGTTTTATCGGGAATGGAAGGTCTTGAATATATTTCCACTCTTGATGAATGCGATATGCTTGTTGCTGCAATGGTAGGAATGATCGGTATCAGACCTACAATTGCTGCTGTTAAAGCCGGTAAGGATATTGCGCTTGCAAACAAGGAAACACTTGTAACCGCAGGTCATATTATTGTTCCTTTGTGCAAAGAAAACAATGTTAATCTTTACCCCGTTGACAGTGAACATTCAGCCATTTATCAGTGCTTAAAAGCACAGGACAGAAAGATGGTTGATAAGATTCTTCTTACCGCAAGCGGCGGACCTTTCCTTGGCAGAAAGTATGAAGAATTAAAAGACGTATCCCTAAAAGATGCATTAAACCATCCAAACTGGGCTATGGGCAAAAAGATTACGATTGATTCCGCATCTCTCGTAAACAAAGGCCTTGAAGTAATTGAAGCAAAGTGGCTTTTTGATGTTGATATAGAAGACGTTGAAGTAATCATCCATCCTCAGAGCATCATTCATTCGATGGTTCAGTTTAAGGATAATGCAGTACTTGCTCAACTTGGCTTACCTGATATGAAGCTTCCTATTCAGTATGCTTTGTATGAGGGCAACAGACAGCCTATGCCTGAGAGAAAAATAGATTTCTTTTCACTCTCGAAACTTGATTTCTTAAAGCCCGATCATGAGACTTTCAAAGGAATTAAGCTTGCGGTTGATTCTTATAACAGAGGCTATATTTATACGACGGTATTTAATGCCGCAAATGAAATTGCCAACAGGTATTTCCAGGAAGGACGCATTAAGTTCCTTCAGATTTATGACATTATCGAAGATGCTTTAACGCTTAACTATGATTATTGCAAGACTCCGACACTTGATGAAATACTCGATGTTGAGAGCAAAGTTTACGAATATATTTCTTCAAAATATTGATTTTCAGTGCCTGGCTCATTTATGTGCCTGGCTCTGTTTGAAAAGGCTTGTACATGGATTTATCAATTCTTTGGACTATAATATCTTTTATATTGATTTTCAGTGTAATCGTCATTTGTCACGAAGGCGGTCATTTTCTGATTGCAAGATTAAACGGAATCAGAGTTATTGAATTTACAGTCGGACTCGGACCCAAGATTTTTCATTTCAAAAAAGGCGGTACCGAGTTTTCTTTACGTGCACTTCCTTTCGGCGGTGCATGTATTTTTGAAAACCCCGATGAGCTTGAAGAAGAGGAAGAAGAAAAAGAGGAAGAGGAAAAACTCACAAAAGATATTGAAATTGATAAAAGAAACAAATCCTTCCCTGAAGCAAGCGTATTCTCAAGAATTGCAACAGTATTTGCGGGACCTATTTTCAATATTATTCTGGCTTATTTCCTCGGACTTATCGTTGTATTTTTCTGTGGTGAAGTAGGAACAAAAGTTGATTTGGTAACGCCCGGTTATCCCGCAGAAGAAGCAGGCATAAAAGCAGGTGACGAGATCATCAAAGTAAACGGAGAGAGAGTTTATCTTTTCTCGGAAATAAGACTAATAACATTTCTTGATAATGCAGATGAATTTGTAATCGAGTATAAAAGAGACGGACAGATTTATTCTACTACACTTGTACCTAAGGCTAACGGACAGCAGAGATTAATCGGTATCCAGTCAAAGGATTTCGTGGACTGTTCAAACTTTAAAGTATTTAAGTATTCTGCACTTGAGGTCAGATATTGGCTTAAGGTCACATTTAAATCACTAAAGATGCTCTTTACAGGCAAGCTTAAAAAAGACGATCTTGCAGGGCCTGTGGGCGTTGCTCAGGTAATAGATACAACAATTGAAGAAACCAAGCAGTACGGAGTTGCGACGGTTGTTCTTAATATGGTTAACATTGCGCTTCTTTTATCAGTTAACCTAGGGATTATGAACCTGTTGCCTTTTCCGGCACTTGACGGCGGAAGACTGTTGTTCCTCTTTATTGAAGCAATCATCGGTAAAAAGGTTCCGAGAAAAGTCGAAGCATATATTCATGTGGCGGGAATCATTATCCTTTTGATTCTGTCTGTATTTGTGTTGGTAAATGATATTACTAAATTCTTCAGATATTAAAAAACTTTCTGATATTATGTAAACTGTCCGTACAATTGGACATATGAAAGGAATATAATATGCAAAGAAAATTAACGAGGGAAATAAAAATTGGTAATGTAGCTATCGGTGGTAACAATCCCATAGCGATTCAGTCAATGTGTAATTTTCCTACGGAAGATACAGAAAAGAACGTAGAACAGATACTTGCTTTGGAAAAGGCAGGCTGTGAGATTATAAGACTTACGGTTCCGACACTTGAGGCTGCGAAGTCCTTCGGAGAGATTAAGAAAAGGGTACATATTCCCTGTGTTGCGGACATTCATTTTGATTATAAAATGGCTATTGCAGCGATGGAAAACGGAGCTGATAAGATTCGAATCAACCCCGGGAATATAGGCGGTAAAGAAAAATTAGCCGAAGTTGTAAAGGTTGCAAAAGAAAGAAATATTCCTATTCGTGTAGGTGTTAATTCAGGCTCACTTGAAAAAGACCTTGTTGCAAAATATAACGGTGTAACAGCTGAAGGCCTTGTAGAATCGGCTCTGGATAAGGTTAGAATGATAGAAGATGAAGGCTATGAAAATATAGTCATCAGTATTAAATCTTCGAATGTTCCGATGTGCGTTGAAGCATATGAGAGAATCAGTGAAGTGAGCGACTATCCTTTGCATGTTGGTATAACCGAAGCAGGTACGATTTATGCGGGTAATATCAAATCCGCTGTCGGTCTCGGAATTCTCTTACACGAAGGAATAGGCGATACCATAAGAGTTTCCCTAACCGGAGATCCCTTAGAGGAGATTAAGTCCGCAAAAGCGATTCTTCGTTCGTTAGGCATAAGAAAAGAAGGCATCGAAGTTATTTCATGTCCGACCTGTGGCAGAACCAAAATCGATTTAATCGGTCTTG
>CAMYYF010000136.1:0-4292 GCA_947303375.1 uncultured Lachnospiraceae bacterium | reverse complement strand
GGCGGACAGCCGATATATTATTACATCGTATCAGTAGAGTAATTCAATGAATTTAAACGATTTAAAGAATGTATCAATCAAAGAATTAAAAGGGGTAGGCGATAAAAACGCCGCCCTTTTTGCGCGTTTAGGGATTGAATCGGTATACGATCTGATTTTATATTTTCCGAGAACCTACAAGAAAATGCCACCTCTTTCTAAGGTGAATGAGTTAAGAGAAGGCGAACTGTGTGCGGTAAGACTTACGGTAGACGATGATTTTTATTTTAAGAAAACTGCGAATAATGCCGTTACAACCGTTTCCGGATATGATGCTACCGGAAAAGTGTCAATGACATTTTTTAGGGTAACTTATCTAAGGAATTTACTTAAAAAAGGCAGTGAGTGGGTATTTTTAGGAGTAGTAAAAAGAAAAGGCAGGCATTATGCGTTTGAAATGCCTGAAATTCATAAAATATCCGAATATATTGAAAGTCTAAAGAATCTGCAGCCTGTATATCCTCTGACGAAAGGCATTAATTCAAAGACTATTTCAAAATATGTCAATTCATCAATTGAGCATTATTCACCTTTTAAAGATTCCTTAAATGAAAATATCATAAAAGAGTTTGATTTTCCGACACTTTCGAGAGCTCTTGCGGACATTCATTTTCCTGTCGATTCTGAAGATTATGTGAAAGCAAGAAACAGACTTGCCTTTGAAGAGTTTTATGAGTTTTTCATCGAACTTAACGAAATCAAAAAAGCATATAACAGATTAAAATCCAACTATGTCTTCATTGAAACAGCGGAATACGCGCGTTTTAAGACGCAGATTCCGTTTGAACTAACCAAAGGACAGAATGATGCACTAAACGATATTTTAGGCGATTTATGCGGCGGATACGTGATGAACAGACTCGTTCAGGGTGATGTCGGATGCGGTAAGACAATTATTGCATTTTTATCCTGCGTTTTATGTGCTTCCAACGGTTATCAGTCTGCATTTATGGCTCCGACGGAAGTACTGGCTGCTCAGCATTTTACGAAATTCAAAGAATTGAATGAGAGATATTCTTTAAATCTCAATATAGCTTTTTTATCAGGCTCAACGACAGCCGCTCAAAGAAAAGATATATTAAGCGGACTTTCCGACGGAAGCATTAATCTAGTTGTCGGAACTCATGCTTTAATTGAAGATAAAATTGAATTCGAAGATCTTGCGCTTGTAATAACAGACGAACAGCATCGTTTCGGTGTTTTGCAAAGAGAAACCCTTAATGAAAAGGGAAATGCTCCTCATGTATTAAGTCTTTCCGCAACACCTATCCCGAGAACCCTGGCTTCTGTTTATTATACGGGTTTGCAGGTGTCGGTAATAAAAGATAAGCCCTCAAACAGAATACCTATTAAAACCGGTTTAAGAAGTGCTGAAGACAGACTTGACGGCTTAAGATTCCTCTACACAAAAGTAAAAGCAGGACAGCAGGCAATTATAGTATGTCCGATGATCGAAGAAAACGAAGACACAAATCTTTCGAACGTTACGGATTATGCCAAATTCCTGAAAGATTTGATGCCCAAAGATGTTCGAATCGGCATTCTTCACGGAAGAATGAAAAACAATGAGAAAAACCGCGTAATGCAGTATTTTGCAAACGGCGATATAGACATACTTGTATCCACCACCGTAATCGAAGTAGGTATCGATGTTCCGAATGCGACAGTTATTTTAATCGAAAATGCCGAAAGATTCGGTCTTGCGACACTCCATCAGTTAAGAGGCCGAGTAGGGCGAGGTAAACTTGAATCCTTCTGTATACTCATAAACGGCTCCGGCAAAGAAGAAGAGAACGAGAGATTAAATGTAATGCTTGAATCGGACGACGGCTTTTATATCGCCGACGAGGATTTAAGATTAAGAGGTCCCGGAGATTTGACCGGTGTCAGACAAAGCGGAGATGTAAGATTTAAAATCGCCGATATTTACAGAGACAGAGATTTGTTCTTTAAAGCAAAAGAATTTGCCGATGCATTATATTAAAGGTTTCTTTTATGAGAAACCTTTTTTTATGAAAAAATGAACCTTTTATGATTTTGCGACATTTATTTAGTGAAAGCTTTCAAGAAACTGCGAGAGGTACTAAATGACTAAACATGATTTGGAAAAACTGATTGAAATACGCGGTAAGGATATATATCAGTTTTGTTATCACTTAACAGGAAGCCGTGAAGACGCCGATGATTTGTACCAGGAAACTCTTTACAAAGCTTTTGAAAAGATACAAAAGATTGAAGACAGTGAGGATTCTTCTTTTATAAACGAACGAAATTACTGCCTGGGAATAGCTACGAGATTATATAAAAATATCATCAGAAAAAAATATAGAAGAAAAGAAGAATCTTTGGATGATGAGCAGTTTGATTTTAATTCCAATCTGTCATCGGACTTTTGTACCGAGAAAAAGGTCGAAGAAAAAGAACTTTACGCTCTTTTAAGGAAAAGCATTCATGAACTTCCCATTAAACAAAGACAAGTTGTTTATCTCTTTTATTTTGCGGATATGTCTCTAAAGGAAATCGGTAATTGTTTACGAATCCCCGAAGGTACCGTAAAAAGCAGATTAAACACGGCAAAAGGCTCGCTTAAGATTAAACTGGAGGAAAAAGGTTATGAGTAAAGAAGACGAAATGATCAAAGAAGCTTTAAAACTTGATGTAAATGCATCCGATGAGTTAAACAGAAAAATTATAGAAAACGTTGGTAAGAAAAAGAGTAATGTATACATTTTACGCGTGGCAGCGATAGCAGCATCGTTTTTCGCTATAGTTCTCGGAACAGGAATCATCGCAAATGCAGCTACCGATAACGGAATCATAGAATATGTTAAAGGTGTTATCGACAACAGATTTTATGTATTTGGCAACGGAAGCAATACCGAAACTTCATTTGTTGAAATGGACGGCCAAAATGTCCAGCAGGTTGATTTTAAGGATGACGATGTTGTGTTCTACAATCCCATTGAAGACGGCGAAACCGAATATTCGCTTTATTTAAAAGTTAAGGGCGACGGAATGGACGATTTTATTCTTTTATCCGCCAGCGTTGACGAGGGTGCTTCTACAGAAGAACTTTACTATACAATTAAAGGCTGCTTTTGGTACACTTTAACATTAAAAGAATTTCAGGATCCCGACAAAAAGGCACAGATTATTGCCGGTTTAAGAGAAGCTGCCGGAAACGCTGATATTGATGCAATAAAAAATGCATTAAATGATCTGGCTGACGAATATGAAGGAAACAGAAGAGTCTTTTTCTTTAATTTCCCGGCTGAAATTTATAACACTAATGAAAGGGCAATTGTATATGAAGATATAACGGATCTGCCTCTCGGAGACTCAGCGATTATAGTAAATACCGTCAACGATGAAAAGACTTTTATCTTTGAAATTACCGTAACCGAAAATGAAAATCTTATAGATTATAATTATGGCAATTTGTATTCGGATGAATATTATCAGGAACTGACCGACAAGAATTTACCGATATATGACTTAAGATAATATTCGTTTTGGATATCCGGGGCAGAAAACTCTGTCCCGGATTTTTTGTTTTTAATCATAAAATACATGATGTGGTTATTTGTTTATAAATCCACCATATCGTGTATTTTTTTCTTTTATTTGTGTATCTTTTATGATATAATTTGAAAGAATGCGAAAGAATGTTCGCATGAAGGCATTCAGTTTAAAAATGACTTTAAAATTCTTGCAATTTAAAGAATTCTCAAATAAACGGAGATTAAAATGGCACCTAAAAAAGAAGTTTATGATTCAAGTTCGATTATGGTCCTCGAAGGTCTTGAACCCGTCAGGGAAAGACCCGGTATGTATATCGGTTCGACATCTACCAAAGGACTTAATCATCTTGTATACGAAATAATGGATAACTCTGTCGATGAGCATATGGCGGGTTACTGCGATACCATCAATGTTACGCTTAATGCTGACGGTTCTGCGACAGTTTCCGATAACGGACGAGGCATTCCCGTAGACAGACACGAAAAAGGCATTACGGCCGAAAGAATCGTGCTAACCACACTTCATGCGGGCGGTAAGTTTAACAATGACGTATATAAAAATGCCGGCGGTCTGCACGGTGTAGGTTCATCTGTAGTTAACGCGCTGTCAAAGAGATTTGATATTACGGTTAAAAGAGACGGATGCATTTATAAAGACGCTTACGAATTCGGAAAGCCCGTTCTCGAACTTGAAGACGGACTTTTGCCTGTATGCGGTAAGACCAGAGAAAC
>CAMYYF010000135.1:0-4307 GCA_947303375.1 uncultured Lachnospiraceae bacterium | reverse complement strand
AAAGTCGGAAACTTTACGGATATTGAGCCTGATCTTGATAATGATTATGACTGGATAATGTTAATCGGTGTTTTTGAATATGCGATTTCATATATCGGCTCCGAAACGCCTTTTGAAGATTTCTTAAAGATTTTAAAGAAACATTTAAAGAAAGACGGCCGTATTGTAATTGCTATCGAAAACAGACTGGGACTTAAATATTTTGCAGGATGCAAAGAAGATCATACCTGTGAGTTTTTCGATGGAATAGAGAATTATAAAACAGACAGCCATGTCAGAACTTTTACGAAAAAAGGCCTTGAGAATATTTTCAAAAAGGTTAACATAACTAATTATCATTTTTACTATCCTTATCCGGATTACAAACTTCCGAATGCAATTTATTCCGACAAAAAGCTTCCTTTATGCGGAGAATTAAAAGACAATATCCGAAACTTCGATCAGGACAGACTGCTTCTTTTTGATGAAACCAAAGCTTTTGACGGTCTTATCGAAGACGGTATGTTTGAAGAGTTTTCTAATTCCTTTGAAGTTATTTTAGGTCCCGATGTAAATGTCTCCTATGCGAAATATTCCATGGACCGCGATGACAAATACTGTATTAAAACCAAGATTTTCGAAGAAAACGGTGTCAAAAAAGTTGAGAAATCCTGCGTTTACGAAGCAGGAAAGGAACATATTGCCGATATTAAAAAGGCAATGGATGAATTAAGAAAAAGGTATTTCGGAAGCGATTTGGATATTAACGAAATCCTTCAATATGATGAAAAAGAAGGCCGTCTGGTATTTGAATTCATCGAAGGCAAAACACTCGACATTTTGATTGACGAATGCATTCATAATAACGACAAGGAAGGCTTTGACAGGCTGTTTGAAAACTATAAGTTTTTCATTTCCTTCAACGAAGAATATCCTGTGTTCAACAATGATTTTATCTTTTCGAATATTATCGTAAATGATGCCGGCTGGCATTTAATCGATTATGAATGGGTAACCTTTGAAAAAGGTAATTCAAAGGATGCATTAAACAGAGCTTTAAACAATTATCTTTTAGCAGGTGATTTCAGAAAGAAGATAAAAGATTGGGTCGATTTTGACAGCGATTTTAATGATGACAATTTCATAAAAGAAAAGGTACTAAGCAAAAACAAAGCTCTTTCGACCATAAGACATGATATCGGCAAAGGAGTGTACGATCTTAAATACCTTACTGACAGAATTGCTGCGTTTGATATTAAGTTCCAGATTTATGAAGATTACGGTGAAGGATTCAGAGAAGAAAATTCTTATTTCTTAGGTGAATTTAAAAAGCATGGCCCCAATATGCTTTTAGACATTTTGATTAAAGACGGACTCAAAAACTTAAGAGTTGATCCGGGAGATAAGCCCTTAAGATTTTATGTAAACCATATTTATTTAAACGATGAAGAAGTGACCGACAAATTAATCGGTATCAACAAAAACGGATGTATGGATATTCGCTCCTGTGTTCAGGTGAACAATACATTTACTTTTAAGAAAGCGGATCCTCATTTCAAGCTTCCTTTAAAGGGTCTTGATGCTAAAGAGGGAGATGTTTTAAAGATTGACTGCAGGGCAGAATATATTTATTAAGAGATTGAAATCATGATTATTTTAAGTATTCTTCAGTGCATACTGTACTTGCTGATAATTCCTTTCAGTCTGGGAACTATATTTACAAGTCAGTTTGATGAAAAATACAATACTGTAGGAAATACTCTGGTATTCGGCTTTATTAGTGAACTTGCCGTATTTCAGGTTCTTTTTCTTTTGTTTTACAAACTCGACAGGACGCTTACAGAGCTTACATGGGTTTCGTCCGTTATTCTTGTTTTAACATCCCTGTTTTTCTTAATTTTATTCATTGTTCGTAAAGGATACAAAAAAATCAAACTTCCCAAATTTGATTTGGGGTTTGGTGTTTTTGCTTTGTTTACTGTTTATATGATTGTGATGAGAAATCTACAGGGCGTAAATGACGGCGACGATGCTTTTGTAATCGGTAATGCGCTTACAACATATACAAACGATGTTTTTTACAAAGTTGATTATTACACAGGCTTTACGATTGCAAGCAACTCTTTTAAAAGACATCTTTTGGCATCTAATCCTTTGTTTATAGCATATCTGGCAAAGGTAACTTTTATACGTCCTGCTATTCTTGCACACAGGATACTCGGAAGCTTTTATCTTTTGCTTCACAATGCTGTAATTTACAATATTTCAATGCTTCTTTTTGACAAGGAAAAGATTAAATACAGAAGCCTTTTTGCTTCATTCGTATCGCTTTTGACAATATGGGACTTTCATTCGTATCTTACGGATTCGACATTTATTCTGTCACGTACATGGCAGGGCAAAGCAATGTTCTGTGCGCTTGGTATTCCTCTTGCGATTCTTCTTTTGCTAATGATAGGAGAGTGCAAGGGAAAGAATAATATGCTGTTTGCAGCAGCTGTTGTACTTGCAGTTTCTTGTATAGCGATGACTCCCGCAAGTATTTATCTTTTGACGCTTTTCTTTGTAGCAGGATGCATATGCGTTGCCTTTGCGGTTAAAAAGGTTTTAGTGGTTATAAAAGCTTTGCCGATGGCGCTTTCGATGGCGATTATCGCTAGTTTGTACATGATTTATTTGAAGTAGTGAAAGAAAATGTTAGAGAGCGGACTTAATCCTTTGGAAATAATTAAATTATATTCCGGCAATACGACGTTCATGCTGATGTTCGCGCTTTCTTTGATGTACCTCTGGGTATTTGAAAAAGACAAGGTAAAGAAAGCCGTGCTTGTTATTTTGTCAGTTACAATGCTCGTGCTTTTTGTGTTCCCTCTTTTTTCACATTTCTTCATGGATAAAATGGATGAGGCGGGAACTTATTACAGATTCTTATGGCTTCTTCCTACGTCCATAGTTTCGGGTTATGCCGTATTTCATATTTTAGACAGATTTAAAAACAGGTTCGTTCGAACCGGAGCCTTTGCGGTAGTTGTAATCTGCGTTCTGATCGGTGGTGTATTTATGTATGAATCGCCTGCCTTTTATGATTCGACGAATGCTTATCAGATACCTCAGTGTGTAGTGGATATGTGCGATGATATGATTATCACCGAGAGAGAGTATGAGGCGGTTTTCCCCGACGAGATTTTGCAGTACCCAAGACAATACACTACGTATATTACAATGCCTTACGGATTTGAAATGCTGCAGTTTGGTCAGGGCCAAAACGACGATATTCATTCTGAGATGGTAAAAGACACGTTAAACGTCAAACAGCTTGCGCTTTTATGCGAAGGAAAACATATTCATTATATCGTTATAAACAACAACAAAACACTTGACGGCAGATTCGAAGATTACAATTACGAATTTGTGGGTGTTTACGGCGATTACAGTATGTACAAGAGTACCACGATGTTCTTTGATTCCTGGGATAAATTTGAAGAGTGGAAGGAAAAAAATGGGCAGTCCTAAGTTTAATACAAAAATATTAACCGGCTCTCTTTGCGTGAATTCACTCGAACTTCTTTCGAAACTGACGCATGTTTCAAAAAAGACTGCGGATTCGCATCTTGAAGAAAACGAGAAAAACTGGAAAGAGTATAAGGAGCGACTAGGTTCGCGTTATATCGAAAGACAGCACGATCTCGATATGCTTAAATACGGCTCATACAGAAAGACTCTTCAGAAAATGTTTATGGGTGAAAAGCCTTTTGTTGCCGCACGTAACAGCTGCGAGGTTATTTCCGTATACAACGCTTTGGAAAATATGGGTGTAAAAAACGAAGACACCACTTTTCCGAGGCTTTTAAATTATTTTGAAAAAAATGCGAGTATTTTAAAAGGGTATTTCGGTACTTCTTTTTCGGGCATCATCAGATATTTTAAAAAGAACGGTTACGATTATATTTCTTTTATGGGCAAGAAAATCACCCGAGAAAATATCGATTTTATGGAAAAGAATTTCGAGACATATATTTTTATGTCTTACAACAATACCGAAAATATCGCGGATATGATACATACCATGAGCATCACAAAAGAGGAACAGGGCTTTTTTATACACAATTCGTTCTGTCAGCCGATTTATTATGAGACACTTTACGATGCTGTGATTAAATACAATTCCGATAACGGATTTGTTTCGCGTCCGATTATTGTGATGGGGATTAGAAAACCTAAAAGAGAAGAAACGGAAGAAAAGAATTTAGAATAAAGAGATAAATTATGAAAAGAAGACGTTTTCCAATTATATTAATATTTCTGTCAGTACTGACACTGCTTTTCTC
>CAMYYF010000134.1:0-4313 GCA_947303375.1 uncultured Lachnospiraceae bacterium | reverse complement strand
CAAGACCTTCCATTCCCGATAAAACATTGACGTTTAAATCTTTTATGCGCTCTTTCAGGTCATTGGCCGCGCTCTCAACATATAAAACTACATATGAAGGCATAAACTCTCTGACCTGCTTTTCCATCAAATCCACGTTTGAATAAGCGGCAAGCGCAAGCACTTTAAAATCGTCTTTTTTATCATTTACAATCTCTAAGGTCTGTGTTCCGATGGAACCGGTGGACCCTAAAATAACAAGATTTTTCATATCATCCTCGTATTAAACTATTTCAAGTACTACAAGATTATTTATTCACAAGGAACAAAACTATCATAAAATACACTGTCGGAGCGGTGAAAAGAACCGAATCGAATCTGTCCAAAATTCCGCCGTGACCCGGAATTACATTTCCGAAATCCTTTACATTATTATTTCTTTTAACAGCTGAGGCAACCAAATCACCGCACATAGAGATAAACGCGCCGATGCATCCTATTAAGAAGAAAATAGGAATCATTACGAATCTTTTATCATGGTTAATCTCGTATATAAGTCCAAATACAGCAGTTGCAATACCTGAGCCGATAATGCCGCCGACTGCGCCCTCCCAGCTTTTCTTGGGAGAAAGTCTCGGAGTCATCTTATGCTTGCCCCATGCAGAGCCTACAAAGTATGCACATGTGTCGGAAACCCAGGACGTGATAAAGATAACCCATATAAACCAAATGCCGTCTACAGACTCTCTGGTGTAGTAAATAAACGACATCATAAAAGTAGTGTATATAAGTCCAAAGATACCTCCTGCGACCTGATTTGCATTGAATTTTGGATACCAGAAAATATAGGTACAAAGAATACAAATAACGCCGATAGTAAATATACCGAGCAGAATAATCGTGTAATTAGTAAAAAATCCGTTGGAAGAAAATAACCAGTCAGCTATTCCCTTGGGAATAAAATCCACAATAGAGAATAAAAGAAGCATGCCGTAATAAAGGACAATAGTTACGATTCCTATATATTCGAAGCCGTTTACACGATGTCCTTCTTCACGTACTCTGCTGGCTTTAGTATATTCAAGATAAGCGGCTGAGGATAATACACCAAGTGCAAGTGCGAGGAACGGTCCTCCTAAAGTTCCAAATAAAACGGTCAAGCCAAGTACTACCGCACCGCTGAAAAATCTTTTCCAAAACATTGTAAGTCCCCTTATTTTGCGTTACCGAAACGCCTGTCTCTTTTATTGTATTCTTCTATAGCTTTGATAAGTTCGTCTTTGTTAAAATCAGGCCAATGGCAATCCGCAATATAAAACTCACTGTATGCAATCTGCCAGAGTAAAAAGTTGGATAATCTCTGTTCGCCGCTGGTTCTAATCAGCAAATCGGGATCGGGAATATCCTTTGTATCAAGATTATTTGAGATAAATTCTTCGTTAATGTCTTCAGGATTTACCTTTCCGCTCTTAACATCTTCAGCGGTTTTTCTCATCATTCTTACGATTTCATCTCTTCCGCCGTAATTGATGGCAATTTGAAACTGCAAACCTGTATTGTTCTTAGAATCTTCTTCAAGATCTTCAATAAGCTTTTGAATATCGGGTGCAAGTCTTGTTCTGTCGCCGATAATACGAATACGAACATTGTTCTTAGCGGCCTTTTTAAAGCCTGATGAAAGATAACTTCTAAGAAGTGTCATAAGAGCCGCTACTTCATCTTCGCTTCTTTTCCAGTTTTCTGTGGAAAAAGCATATACCGTAAAATATTTAATGCCCAGGTCGTCGCAGACATAGAGTAAATCTTCAACGTTTTTGCCACCCTGTACATGTCCCATTTTTCTGGGAAGACCTTTAGCCTTTGCCCATCTTCCGTTACCGTCCATTATAACGGCCACGTGACGCGGAATCACTAGATTATCCATTATATTTCCTCGATTAGTTCTCCATAAAATTATAAGCGTTCAATCATACATTGAACGCTTATATCAAAGGTAATTATATCATAAAAAACAAATATTTTAAACTGTAAGGATTTCCTTAGCTTTCTCTTCAATAAGGTTGTCAATGTCCTTAATATACTTGTCTGTCAGTTTCTGAAGATCGTCCTGTAATTCTTTGATTTCATCTTCTGAAATTTCAGTCTTGGAAAGCTTCTTAAACGCATCATTGCCGTCACGACGAATATTTCTGATGGCAACCTTGCCTTCTTCACCTTTCTTTCTGACTTCTTTTACGAGATCCTTACGTCTTTCCTCTGTAAGTTCAGGGAATACGAGGCGGATAACGTTTCCGTCATTAGAAGGTGTAATTCCTACATCTGAAGCCATGATAGCTTTTTCAATATCTTTTATGAGCTTCTTCTCCCAAGGAGCAATCTGGATTACTCTGGGCTCGGGAACGGAAATATTTCCTACACCCTGAAGCTGAGTCATTGTTCCGTAATAATCAACCATTACTCTGTCAAGAACATGAGGATTGGCTCTTCCTGCACGGATTGTCTGATAATCAGCGGAAAGATGCTCTATGGTTTTTTTCATCTTTTCATCATAAATAACGAGTTGTTCTTTCATAAAACCCCCTTGTATTTGAAATATTTAATTCAAAACTACCTAAATATTATACTATATTTTTTTATTATTTCCAATGCAGTTTTATACTGTGATTTTGGTTCCGTTGAACTTTCCGTAAAGCGTGTTTACGATGGAATTTTCCTCATAAAGAGGGAATACCCAAAGTTCCATCTTATTGTCTCTCGCAAGGATAGAAGCAGTCATATCAACAACCTGAAGGTTCTTGGCGATGACTTCGTCGATTGAGATTTCATCGTATTTAACAGCTGTGGGATCTTTTTTAGGATCGCCGCTGTATACACCGTCGATAGATTTTGCAAGAAGTACTGCGTCTGCATCAACTTCGATTGCTCTTAAAACAGCGGGTGTATCTGTTGAGAAATAAGGATGTCCCGAACCGCCCGCGAAGAATACAACGTTTCCTCTCTTAAAATATTTATTCGCTCTGTCCTTTGAGAAAAGCTTCGTAAAAGAGCCGACCTCAAAAGGTGTGAGGATGTTTGTCTCAAGGCCAACACTTCTGAAAATTTCTGAAACATAGATGCAATTCATTACAGTTGCAAGCATACCAATCTGATCTGCTTTAGTTCTGTCGATGTTTTCGCTGCTTCTTCCTCTCCAGAAGTTGCCGCCGCCGATAACAATTCCGACTTCGGTACCTTTATCCACGATTTCTTTTACCTGACGTGCAACCATAAGAACGGTTTCCTCGTCAAATCCGAATTTCTTTTCACCGGCCAAAGCCTCGCCGCTTAATTTCAAAAGTATACGCATAATAAGTAAACTCCTATATATTATTTAACCTTTTATTATTATAACAAATAATCAATTTTCAAACTATATAAATTTTAAGTTTCTTTAACTGATTTAATTCAGTTATTTATAATGATAATCGCTCTTATAGGTCTTGTATACAAGATCATAAAAGATGCAAAAAAATAACCGCCCAATGCAACTGAGCGGTTAATATAATTTTATCAACTCAGGGCAACCGTCTATCGGTAGCACCTAATTTAATTATATTTATTATTCGTATTTTGTCAATAAATCTATAAGTTTTCGAAGAATGCACTGGGTGAAACATCTGCATATTTCTGTGAGCATTTTCCTTCGATAACTGCACCATTATTTATCTGTACGCTCTTGCAGTCTATATCTCCTAAAACTTTGGCTTCGGACTTAAGAACTACCGGTCCGTTTACGTCAATCTTACCCTTAACAGCTCCGCCTATTTCAGCTTCAGTTGATTCGATATCTCCGATAAGAACAGAATCTTCGCTGATGTAGATACCGTTGTATGCTTTTACGTTTCCGCGAATCTTTCCTGCATTAATAGAAATAATTAAGGCTTCAACGTTTCCTGTAACAGAACCCGATAAAATAAGTTCGCCGTTGGCCTTAACCGGACCTTCTACTACGCCGTTAATCTCAATACTTCCTGTAGTATCGATACCGCCGTGAACAACGGTTCCTTTACTGATTACGCTAAAATCATTGCTGTCAGCCTGGTAATCTGCAGTTATTTGATTAGATGAAAAAGTATTATCCATAGTTTCCTCTACAATAGTTTCTGTTACATTTACTGTTTCAGCAGTTTCAAATGCAACAGGTGCTTCATTTTCATCTGCATTTGTCTCAGCCGCATTTTCAAAAGCAACTTCATTCTGTTCTGAATTCTCTTCTGTATCTTCAGCCTCGGTTGCTTCGTCGGAAACATTCAGATAATTCTTGATTTCACGCTCAAGATTTTCGTTGTTTCTTT
>CAMYYF010000133.1:0-4379 GCA_947303375.1 uncultured Lachnospiraceae bacterium | reverse complement strand
TTTCCTGGTATTTCTGATACATTGAAAAAATGCATATATCGTAATCATGAGCATAGGCTTCTTTGGTAAAAGCCTTCATGAATCTGTTTTGAGTTTTTTCCTCGAGCTGTGCCAAAAGCACACATATTCTTTTTCTCATATAACAGGTCCCCCAACCACTTTTATTTTACTACAAAATGCCGATAATCTCAAAGGGTTTTTCTTTTCAAATCAGTACAGATATGGTATATTGATACAGGATTTATTCCGAATTTTCTTTAGTGTAAAAGGAGAAAGAAATGGGAAGAACTATTAAGATTACGGCCATAATTGCGTTTGCATTGGAGGTTCTGTATATTATTGCAGGAAGGATCATAATTCCCCTTATAACCGGAATTATTTACAGCAACAGAATTCTTTCCTATTCAAACGAACCCGTTAAAACGCTTCTTGTATCTATGGGATTGTATTTTGGCATCGTAATAATCGGACTTATTATACCTCTGCTTTATCTGGTATTTATGATTTACCTTATTGCGTCAACAAAGTCACAAAAGACCGGAATAGCAATTGAAATACTCGGTATTGTCTTAATGGGTGGTGTTATTCCTCTTGTAAAAGTGATTTTATCGCTTGTGTTCACACCTACGATATCCAGACTTCTTTCAAACTGGGGATCTATGGATTCATATGCGATTTACGCAACGATGAATGCATCGGGTGCGTATGTATCCATACTCACAACAATCGGTTTTGTTCTTTTGATAATGTCCTTCGCCTTTTCTATCAGCAGAAAGAAATGGGCCAGTGATGATATTTTCAAACAGGGAACAGAAGAATAGTTCCCTTTTAGGGGGTTACAATGTCAAAAATAGTAGTTGTGTTTCCGGGCATAGGTTATACAAGCGACAAACCTCTTTTATACTATGCCTCTAAAATTGCCAAAAAATGCGGATACGAAGAAAGCCGCATTCTTGAATATAATTTTTCGTATAAAAGCGACATAAAGACCGACAGGGAAACATACCGCAGAGCCTGCAACAGAGTAGTCAAATTCACAGAAGAGGACCTAAAAGGAATCGACTGGATGAGCTACGACAGGATTCTTTTCATATCGAAGAGTCTCGGAACCATTGCTGCGGCTTCGTTTGAATATGATCTGACGAGATTTTACAACAAAGAAGTATCACCCTTCGTTCTTCCGCCGCTGAAACAGATTTTCTTCACACCGCTTGAAGAAACTTTCAGATACCCTGTAAAAGACGCGATAGGATTTATCGGTACAAACGATTCCTGGAGCGATTTTGATAAAATAATTAAATTTGCAAACAAACAGTATATTCCGATTAACGTTTACGAAAATGCCAATCATTCCCTGGAAACGGGCAATATGAAGCAGGACCTCGAAAACATGGCGGATATTATGTCTCTTTGCGAAAGTTTTCTTAAGTCATAATTCTTAAGACGAGGGTACTGAAATGCTTTTAGAACAGGTTTTAAGCGGATACGCGATAGCAATGAATCTTATAGGACTGATGGTATGTCTGTTTGATTATATCAAACGGCCTACGAAGACCGGAGTTTTTGTAATCGTGTATTTGCTCTCGACGCTTCTTTCAAACTATTACTGGGGCGTTTACGTGGCCGTAATGGGTGATTATCCGAATGTATCATCCCTTCTGTCGTATGTCGGCTGGAATGCGGCTTTTCTTGTTCTGGCATTTATGCTTGTTTTTCTGATGAGAAAAGACAGGGTTATGTTTTTCACGCCACTCTGCCTTATTCCCATTCCATTAAATATAGTACAGCTCTTTATATATCTTCAGTTCGGCGGATATTTCAACAACATTTGGCAGGTAAGTCTTACCACATTTATTTCCTGCGTCTGCATAAATCATATCGTCCGCTATATTTTCAAACATAAAAAAATCGAAAACTTAAGAAAACCGTATATAGAAATCGTCATGCTCTGTATGATGTTTTTTGAGTATTCAGCATGGACCGCATCATGTTTTGACTGGTCTTCGGAATGGGTGGATCCGTATACATATGCGTCTGTTTTAGAAGCTGTAGGATATGTTCTTTTACCGATTGCGGCTATCAGGACATACTTTTCAGGCAGAGCGAGAACCGACGAGAACAGAAGGACGTCAAGAAACATATTCATTTTGATGTATATCGTATTCGTTACAGTTACCTGTATCGGCGGATGCGTACTTGCTATATGGATGAGAGATACACTGATTGCCGGCATCGGACAGGTCGGAGATACGGACCCCTTCAGCGTTATCGCGGTAATGCTTTTCGTGGTTTCAATCGTTATCATTCTTTTTACCGCAACCATTATTCTTGTTGTAAGTTCGGATCAGAAGTCCTATGAAAGCAGGAAGCTACGCGTAGAGAAAAAAGATGCCGAAAAATCCAATGCCGCAAAGAGCGAATTTCTTGCGAATATGTCGCATGAAATCAGAACTCCTATAAATGCTGTACTCGGTATGAACGAAATGATTCTTCGCGAGAGTCTTGAAGCGAGAGATATGTTACCCGAGGAGAGAGAAGAGATCATAAAAATATTCTCCGACATTTGCAATTACTCGGGCAATATCGAGAGTGCGGGCAACAATCTTTTATCAATTATCAACGATATTTTAGACTTCTCGAAGATTGAAGCGGGCAAGATGGAAATAACCGAGAGCAATTACAAATTAAGCTCGGTATTAAACGATGTTTCCAACATGATTTCCTTTAAGGCGAAGAGCAAGGGCATCGAATACATCGTGGATGTCGATGAGACGCTTCCTGACGGCTTATATGGCGATGAACTGCGTGTACGCCAGATAATCACCAATCTTTTAAATAACGCCGTAAAATACACGCATAAAGGCACCATAAGGCTAACCGTAAACGAAAGAAAGGGCGAGGAAGAAAAATCCACCAACTTAATCGTAAAAGTTAAAGACACCGGTATCGGTATTAAGAAAGAAGATATATCCAAACTCTTCAGAAAATTTGAAAGAGTAGATATGAAAAATAACAGTACGGTTGAAGGCACGGGTCTCGGCCTTGCAATCACCGGAAGCCTCCTTGAAATGATGGGCGGCGAAATAAGTGTCGAGAGTGAATACGGCAAAGGCTCCGAATTTACTGTTTCGATTCCGCAGAAAATCGTATCCGAAGAACCCATCGGAAACTTCCGTGAGAAATTCGAAAAGAGTATCAGCGAGCTTAAGGCACCCAAGGAAAACTTCCATGCGCCCAATGCAAGCATTCTAATCGTAGACGATACCGTAATGAACTTAACGGTTGCAAGAGGCCTTCTTAAAAAGACCAGAGTCATGATAGATACCGCAATGAGCGGAGAGGAATCAATCGAACTTGCCAAAGAAAAGCAGTACGATTTGATCTTAATGGACCAGCGTATGCCCAATATGGACGGTATCACGGCCATGCATCACATCAAAGAAGACGGCAACGGAATAAACGCCGCCACACCCGTCATCTGCCTTACAGCCGATGCCGTAAGCGGTGCAAAGGAAAAGTATTTATCCGAAGGTTTCGAGGATTATATCACCAAGCCCATCGACAGCAGAGCGCTGCTTGATGCACTGCTTAAATATCTTCCTAAGAACAAAATTAAAATTGTAGAAGCAAAGCAGACTTCTGATAAAAAACCCGAGCATGAGAGTACCATAAAAGAAGGTTTTTCGGGCGAACTTATTGATAAAAAAGTCGGCGTAGGATTCTGCAACGGCGACGAGGAATTTTACGAGACCCTGCTTTCAGAATATGTGAGCGAATCAAAGGATAAGGCACGTCTCATAAAAGAAACTTACGAAAACAAAGACTGGGATAATTACGGCATCTATGTGCATTCATTAAAGAGCACATCAAAGATGATTGGCGCAGTAAATCTTTCCGAAATTGCATTAAGTCTTGAGATGGCAGCAGGCAAGGAAGATACGGCAACTATCGATGCATCACATGATAAGATGTGCAAGCTCTATGAAGACGTCGTAAAAGAAATAACCGAGAAATTTGGAATCAAATCATCGGATGATGGAAGCGAAGATATAATGGAGTTTATGCCACAGTAACGGAGTCAGATACATGTCACTGAAGATAATCAGAAACGATATTACAAAAATGAATACCGAAGCCATCGTCAATACCGCCAACGAAAAGCCCACGGTCGGCTCAGGCTGTGACACTGCGGTTTATAATGCTGCGGGATATGATGAGCTTCTTAACTACAGAAAAGAAAAAATCGGTTCCGTAAAAGAGGGCGATGTTTTTATAACGCCCGGATTTAATCTGTCTGCAAAATATATTATCCATGCTGTAAGCCCTCGTTTTACCACTGAGGATGAGACAGAAAAACTTGTCAGAGACTGCTACAGAAA
>CAMYYF010000132.1:0-4388 GCA_947303375.1 uncultured Lachnospiraceae bacterium | reverse complement strand
TCGGAATATTATTGATGATTTTATTATTCATTCCGTTATTCTTTATACTGTTTATAATTTCATCAGCCATCCTTTATTTTCTGATAACTCTTATTGCTTATAAAATAATAGATTCAAGAGCAAACGGTAAGCATGCAGACAAATATGAACCTCAAATGATTCAGGAACTGGTCAATCTGGAGAATATAAATCAGCAAATCGAAGAGATGCAACAAATAAAGCCTCAGGAATAATAACCGAACTAATTTTCAAAAAACGAATTAATCGTCTTTCGATAAACAACAGTAAATATCACTCCGATAATTATAGCCGAAAGGTGAATAATCATGGAGGGTACTCCTGCCACGAAAGGACTTATTGCTATATACAACGTTATTAACGAAAAAGGAATCAGAAAATAAAACGAAACCTGTTTAAACAGCTTTCCAAACCCGTATTTTTTTCCAAGAACAAATATCGCATATAATGCAATCGGCACAAAGCAGAACGCCAAACCGGAAGCACCGTGACAGCCAAATTCTTCACCTTTTTTAGTAAAGTAAACGCCCATTATTATACAGGCAATCAAATCTATCAACCATGATGCAACAAATATAGGTAACATCTTTTTAGTTCCAATTATCTTTTCAACCAGGATTCCAAAAGGCAGTATCAGAAGTAAATTATATCCAAGATGACCGATTGTAAATCTTATACCATAGTCTGAGGGATATTCAGGCGGAATAAAAGCCTGAGGCGCTCCTTGAAGGAAAATATGTGTAATAACCTGCCATGGATATTTAATCGGATAAACAAACAGAAAAGCCATATAAGTTGATACAATAAGCTGCGATATCAGTGTGATGATTATGCATAATGCAGCAATCGTCAGGCAAAAAAACGGAATGCCTTTCTTAAAATAAATGTTTCTGATTTTCATACAGACCCTCCAAAAAAAGTTCAATTCTTTTATTTGTTTAACTTTATAACCATGGCAGAGAATTTTTTATCATCAAGCATCTTTATAATCGTCTCTATAGCTTCAGCCGCTGTTCTGCCAAGTGTATTATATGAATTTATGTTTGTCGAAAAATCGAACAGTTTGCAGATATTGAGATGAAAATCCGGAGATGAATCAAATTTCTCAGCCATTTCTTTTGCATTAAGAAACAATTCACGAGCCTTCTTTTCATCACCGTCTTTTAGATAAGCAAAACTCTCCAGTGTAAGATATGTTACGGACATATAATCAAGGAACCCCGGTTCTTCGTTTTTCTGAAGACTTTTTATATATTCATTACCCCATCTGGTCAATTCTTTTATGCGTTCTGTTTCCCCGCGGTTTTTATAAAAGAAAAACAATCCCAGCGTTATATTGATAAGCTGATTGGTATTGTCCCAAAAACTTAATGCCAGTTGTGACAGGCACTCTTCGCCCTTACCGCCATTAAGCGCTGATATAAGTCCGATTTGAGAATCAAAAACTCCTGCCTCGTTATTCTTTTTTAACATTTCAAGAGCTTTGTCGTGTTCGTCGATTGCAAAATAGAGCTGAGCTATATTGCCAAAAATGTATGTTCTTCCGTATTTGGGGCCCGCATCCAGAGGAACGATATTTGATGCCCTGTCAAAAAGATCGATTGCTCTAAGCACCAAATCTTTATTCTTCTCTTCCTGTCCGAAACCTGAATACATATGTGCGGCGATCAGGAGTATGCCATAATCGTTTGGATATTTTACTAATGCTTTTTCAGCCTCGATTAGTCCCGATTTGTCTTTTTGGAATATGAACATGGTCAGCCTGTCCCTAATTGACTGTTTGCGGTTGTCGGCTGCTTCATATCCGAGCATTGCATCCACTGATGTGTCGAAAAGATCTGCGATTCTAACCAGCATTTCTACTTCGGGAATCGAGAGATCGGCCTCCCATTTGTACACCGCTCCGACCGTAACTCCCAAAGCTTCAGCCAAAGCCTCCTGGGTAAGGGATCTTTCTTTTCTCATTTTCCTGATGTTTTCGCCTAATTTAAATTTCATAACGAACCGGTCCTTTTCTTTTTTTATGATAACAAAAATATAATACATATTGAACTGACTGCCAATACTGATTGAAGATTTTATTTTCTACTGTCAGTATTGGTTTATATCATTAAAAAATGCGCCGGAAAGGCGCATTCTTTTAACGGATTCTTACCAAAGCCGAAGTTGAGCCGTCTTCTTTGACAATCTTTATATTCATGAAGTCTTCTTCTTTTTTTATATAAAAAGATATGGTCTCTCCTTCAAACGAAGGGTTTTTGTAGTGAATTTCAAGTTCCGATATCTTTAGTTCATCCAGTTCATTTGATGAAAACAATCCTTCCACCGCTTTAATATATGCGACATTGTTCATATGTCTGCCATAGTCGGTGTCTATGCTTCTGACAGTATATCTGCCCTTAAGTTCTCCCTCAAAGTCATCTTTCATAACAGAAAACGGTTCGGGGATGGCTGTTTTATCCGTGATTACAAGACCCTCCGGATATATGCCTTTGGCTTTCTGCGGAACATGTGTTTTAGCATCGATTATCGCCCACTCTGTTTTGCCTAAAGCCATTACGCCATTTTCGTCACTTATTTCATAATCACGATTGCATTTAAGTATTCCGGCTTCTTCGGGCCAGGTGGATACTTTTACGGTCTTAGCCATATCCGCTCTTCTTAAGATTTTTATCTTGGTTCTTGCAGCAATCCAGAAGAGTCCCCTCTCATTAAATCCCGTAAAACCCACGCCCAAAGTCTCGGCATGATACATGGCCGCATCCATAAAAAGCCCCGCGATTGCGGATATCGAAAGTTTGGCATTGTAGTCGCAAAGACTCGGCAGTATTACTTGTTCTTTTTCAAAAACTGATTCCATATTTACCTCTTTTACCAGTCACTGCTCCAGTCAGATGAGCCCGAATCCCACGAATCGGACGAACTCCACGAATAGTCCGAAGAATCGTTTGAGCTCCACGAATCATTGCTACTTGAGTAACTGCTTTGTCTTTCCGCTTCCTGATCTCTCTCGTATTGAGCATAATATTCGGTATCCTTGAAATCGGTTATCTGCGTATCCGAATTCCAGTTTGGAACATAATAAAAATCTTTGGCGTCATACTGATTGGTGAGTGCCTCCGGAACATCCGATGACGATACGCTTCTCCAGTCATCATACTCGTCGGAGTATACATACCAGCTGGATGTATCATACGAATCCATACGATAGTATTCGTTATCGTCATAGCTGTAATAACCGGTGGTAACATAGCCCGGCTTATATGAGTTGTCGTAATAAAGCCTTGTATCGCTGATAGTCGGGAAATCGTAATCGTTTGAATAATCCCGGGATAAATAATAATCTTTTGCTTTTCTGTTTTTCTTGAATTCGGGAATGGCAGATACATCGGCTGTCTCCCATTCACCGCTTGCTGTATTGTAAACGGCCCATCTGTCAGAGTCATCGACATATGAATAATCTCCGAAAGAATAGTATGTATTGCCGTTATAGGAATAATATCCTTTTTCGGGAACACCGCGTCCTTCACCTAAAATTAAGCCAAAAAGTGCAGTCGGTCCGAAAATCTGAACGGCCAAATATATTCCTATTATGGTTAATGCAGTTCTTAAAGCCTTTCTGCCTCCAGGGTTGGATCTGCCGCCCGAAGAACGTCTTGCATGGTAACTGTCGTAATACTTCTGGGCATCCGCAGGCGATGTGTCGGTATTTCGCTGCGCGGAAGCGTTTCTTGATTTCTGTTCGATTATCTCCTGCTTAAGACGCATAAAAAGTTCATTTACCGCATACGCCTCGTCGCTTCCTTCATACCTTACAGCTCTCTGGCCATTGTCTTTGTTTTTATAAACTATAAAATTGCCGGTATTTTCATCCTTGTAAATACCGAAAGCTCGGGGATATTTGTAATCGATACCGATAAAGAATCTCGTGGTTTCATAGGGAGGAAGTCCCTTGGATTCATACCATTCTTTAAGCCCTTCGATGGTGGTGGGCTGATCGGCGGTACTTCTTCTGACATTTTGATTCGGTGCGCCGCAGGACGGACATTTTTCCAAAGTGTCATCAAACATGGAGCCACAGTATTCGCATTTGATTTTCATAAGCATTCCCTCCGTTTTGAATTGTACCATATTTCCTGACTATATAGTATCTCCAAAGGGAATATTTTAAAAATCCAACTATGGAAAAATATCCGTTTTAATTGGTTTATTTTAAAAAAATACGGTTAACTCTCAAAGAAATCGTTAACAGTCTTTCGGAAAATAAACGCAAATACCACTCCGACTGGCATTAATGCAAAAGCCAGACCCGATGCTCCGTGGCCGGCTACTATTTCATTTTCTACTGTCAGTATGGGTTAATATCATAA
>CAMYYF010000131.1:0-4395 GCA_947303375.1 uncultured Lachnospiraceae bacterium | reverse complement strand
GTTTATTAAGAATCCGTTGATGGTCTCGATGTCTTCGTCTTCGCTTTCCATATTGATTCCGAGATATTCGCTTAATTCTTCAAGAGGAGTCAGACCGTCTATCTCGTAACTTTTCTCACCCTTTGATTCGACAAAAGTCTCTTCTTTGTCGTATTCGTCGAGGATATTGCCTACAATTTCTTCAAGGATGTCTTCCATTGCAACCAGTCCGCTCGTCTGGCCGTATTCGTCGATTACGATAACCATCTGAAGTTTATCGTCTTTCATCTTTTTGAAAAGATCATCTATTTTTCTTGTTTCGGATACAAATCTGGCTTCTCTTAAAAGTTTGGGATATCTTCTTATCGCACCGTCCCTGTCTTTGTTGTTAAGCTGATATCTTAATGCATCTTTTAAGTGAATAATACCGATGATATGATCGAGGCTGTCAATGTAAACGGGATAACGGCTGTTCGAGCCTTCAAGCATTATCTTTATGGCATCGGAAAGTTTTGTATTTCCGTTAATGCCGACGATATTTTTTCTGTTGGTCATAATATCTTTGGCTTCTTTGTCGTTTAGTTCAAAGATATTGCTTATCATCGCAACTTCATCATCTTCGATAATGCCCTGGTCGTTTGATTCCTGAACCATCGAAAGAATGTCGTCTTCGGTTACTTCTTCTTCCTTGTTGTATTTTGATTTACCGATGATATTAAAGAAGCCCGTGATAATAAAATCGGAAAAATCCGAAATCGGAGCCATAATTACGGAGATTTTCAAAGAAAACAACGTAAAAAGAGCCTTAACATATTCTGTTGAATGTCTGAAAACTCTTCTTGGAAGCAGGAAGAAAAACAGGAAATTAAAAAATAAAAATACAAAAAGAATTACCAGTATAAAACCGATATAAAGAAGAACACTCCAGTCGGCTATTAAGGTGAAGCGGTCAGTTACATCAATGATTATGTTGGCAGCGAGCAAAATAACAAACATATGCGAAGTTATAAGCGCCGCATGAAATCTGTTAATATATTTGTTTTTACGTTTTAAAAATTTGCGGAGACTTTTTTCGTCGGATGAAGACAGTTTTTCCCTGATGGATAAAAGATTGGCTTCGTTGAAGTCTTCTACTACATAAAGACTGACTGAAAGAAGTGTCTCGATGATAAACAGGACTAAAAGAATTATATAAAAAGGCCATGCATCCTCAAAATAATAAAATTCAAAACCCAGATAATTACTTACTAGCATTCATAACCTCTAAAATAACACAATTATTGTATATTCTGTCATTAATCTTTAACGCCGAAAATGCATTGGGCAGATAATCAAGAATATTTCTTGCGGTAACGCAGAAAGCGGTCAAATCCTTGCCTGCGAATTCACCTGCTCTTCCGTGAAGATAAACCGCAGTATTAACTCCTCTGAAAGGATATTCTTCGTTTATGACCAAAGCAGCTATCATGCCTGCGAGAATATCACCCGCGCCCGCAGTAGACAAAGAAGAATTGCCGGATTTATTGACATAAAGGTCGGTTCCGTCGCTTACTCTGGTTGAAGCATCTTTAAATACTGTGATAATTCCATATTCTTTGGCAATCTTTAACGCAAGGTCGTCAAGATTCTGCTTGACCTCTTCAGTTTTAAGCGAAGTTAATCTTGCAAGTTCAAGAATATGCGGTGTAATAATAACAGTTCTGTTTTTGTCTTTGTTATAAAGCGGATGATTTGTATCAGCCTTAAAATCCTCGCTTAATACATTTGCGAATTTATATTTTACGGAAATGGAATTAAGAGCATCAGCATCAATGATAATATTGCCGTTATAGTTCTTTAAAACATATTCCGTAATTTTAAGCGTATCTTCCCTGATCCCGAGTCCGGGTCCGACCACAACCGAATCTGCCTTCTTTAAAAGACGGTCAAGTTTATCCTTAAAGAAAATGTCATTTTCGTCAAATACAGGATGCTTGATATTGTCAAACCAGTCAAAAATGGCCTCAGGCATCAGTACCTTTAACGATTCGATATTGTTTCTGTCGGTAAAAATATTTACCATTCCGCAGCCGCTTCTTAAGGCTGCCATGGCACAAAAATAAACGCATCCGGACATGCTCTCGTTACCTGCGATAACAAGGACGGATCCGAAGGTTCCTTTGTTGCCTTTTTCATTCCTTTTGTTTAAATGCGGATTATAGTTCATAGAATTCCCAAACACCCTTTTATTTTTTATTATAATACCACATTTACGGGCATTCTTACATTAAAAATTTATAAAAAGTATTTATCATAAAAGATTTAAACGCTTTAAAAATAAAAAACCGGAGAATATTTTAATCTCCGGTTTAAAATGCTTAAAAATCAATTCTCGTTTTCATGAATCTTGAACGATAATTTCATCAGGCTGTCCGATAAGTGAACATTTTCAACATTTATCCTGTCGGGAACGTCCAGATCCACATGAGCAAAGTTCCAGATACCCGAAATATCGCAGTTGACAAGAGTCTTGCAGATTTCGGTGGCTCCCTGCTTCGGAAGTGTCAAAACAGCAATGTCGATATTGTTGTTTTTAATAAACTCTGGAATATCATCGGTATGCATTACTTTCATTCCTCTGATATCCGTTCCGATAAGGCTTTCCTTGCGGTCGAATATGCCTTTAACGAAAAAGCCTCTTTTTTCAAAATTCATATAATTGGCAAGCGCCTGTCCCAAGTTGCCAGCGCCGATAATGATAAGATTATGTCTTTTATCAAGCCCGAGTATCTTGCCTATCTCTTCGTAGAGATAATTTACATTGTAACCGTAACCCTGCTGACCGAAACCTCCGAAATGATTGAAATCCTGTCTTATCTGGGACGCGGTTACATTCATTCTTTTAGAAAGTTCGCCTGAGGAAATTCTTTCCATTCCCTCGTCTTTTAAATCGCCTAAGTATCTGAAATATCTCGGAAGTCTCGAGATAACTACCTGCGATATGTTCTTCTCCTGCATGTCCAACCCCTTAAATATATTAGCGAAAAAAGGGCGACAAGAATTAAGCTATGTCGCCCGTTGTATTTAAATTATTTAACTCTTCTTACTCTGAATACGCCATCCATAGCTTCAAGCTTCTTGATGATATCGTCAAGATCTGAGCTTTCGGAATCAATCATTGTGTAAGCATAATCACCCTTAGACTTGTTGGTCATATCAGTGATGTTGATATTAAGCTCACCGAATAAACCGGTAAACTTGGTAATCATATTGGCAATATTCTTGTGGAAAATGGCAACTCTTGCAGCCTGTGAGCAGATGCCCATATCGCATGCAGGATAGTTAACAGAGTTAATAATATTACCGTTTTCAAGGTAATCTTTCATTTCCTTAACAGCCATCTTGGCACAGTTATCTTCTGACTCTTCTGTAGAAGCTCCAAGGTGAGGAATAACGATGCAGTTTTCTTTTCCGGCTGTCTTGGGATTAGCAAAATCGGAAACGTATTTACGAACCTTGCCGGACTTGATTGCTTCAAGTAAAGCATCCTCGTCAACAAGGATATCACGTGCAAAGTTAAGAAGGATAACGCCGTCTTTCATCTTAGAAAATGCTTCTGCGTTGATATAGTTCTTGGTAGAATCCATAGCAGGAACATGAATTGTGATAAAATCACAGTTCTCATAGATTTCATCAAGGCTGTTAACATGCTTAATGTCTCTGCTTAAGCTCCATGCAGCATTGATTGAAAGGTAAGGATCGTATCCGTAAACTTCCATATGAAGGCTCTTGGCAGCATTTGCAACTTTAACACCGATTGCACCAAGACCGATTACACCGAGCTTCTTGCCTTCGATTTCTGTACCTGCGAAAGCCTTTTTAGCCTTCTCTGCTGTCTTGGCAATATTCTCGTCATCTTTATTTTCTTTAACCCATTCGATACCGCCTACGATATCACGGCTTGCAAGAAGCATACCTGCGATAACAAGTTCCTTAACACCGTTTGCATTTGCACCGGGTGTATTGAAAACAACGATACCTTTTTCTGCGCACTTATCAAGAGGGATGTTGTTAACGCCAGCACCGGCTCTTGCTACGCAGAGAAGCTTGTCTGAAAGCTCCATATCATGCATTACGGCACTTCTTACGAGCACGCCGTCAGCATCTGCAAAATCATCTGTTGCAACATATTTGTCATCAAAATTATCAAGACCTACCTGAGCGATAGGGTTAAGGCAGTTATACTTAAACATTATGCATTCTCCTTCTCGAATTTCTTCATAAATTCAACGAGCTTTTCAACACCTTCAATAGGCATAGCATTGTAGATGGATGCTCTCATACCGCCGACACTTCTGTGTCCTTTAAGGTTTACAAATCCGGCTTCTGTTGCTTCTTTTATGAACTTAGCTTCCATTTCGGCTTTCTTTTCAGCAT
>CAMYYF010000130.1:0-4414 GCA_947303375.1 uncultured Lachnospiraceae bacterium | reverse complement strand
CTGCTATGCTTTCAACTTCATTCAGTACGATTTCGTTTGCAAAGGAAGTTCCGGACGATACTGATAAAGTAGACTCCGCTTATTCCAAAGTAGTGGAATCGAATCTGACCGAAGATATTGCATTGGATGAAAATGAGGAAGTTGCAGTTTTTGAGGTTGATGATGTAGAAGATGTGTCATTAGAAGAGGCTGATTCAGAAACTGCAGAAGAAATTGTCGCAGAGGATTCAATAACTGAAGAAACTGAAGATGAAGATGCTGAAATTGACGAAGTTTCTGAAGCGGCAGATGTAGAAGCAGAAGAGGCCGGTTCAGAAGATTCTGAAGTAGCAGATGTTGAAAACGAAGATGTTGATGCAGTAGATGCTGAAACTGACGAAGTCGATGCAGAAGCAACTGAAGCTGTTGAAGCCGATGATGCAGGAGCAGTAGAAGTTGACATCGAGGCAGAAACTGAAGAAGTTGAAGCAGAAGAAATTGATATTGAAGAAGAAGTATCGATAGCTAATGAACTTGCTGTTGTTAAGAATGGCTGGGAAAAACAAAGTGACGGAACCTATAAGTATTACGAGAACGGTACTGCGTTAACATATACTGTTAAAAAAATCGGAAATGATTATTTCGGATTTGATGATAACGGAATAATGTATGATGATGAAGAATTTGAAATATATGATGGTAACGATGTATGGTATCGTGCAAAAAAAGGCGGATATCTTTATGTTAATTCCTGGTATGTTGACAATTGGGGAAACAAGTATTATTACGGAGCCGGCGGAGGTACAAACGTAGGTGATACGGTTTTAAAAATAGACGGAGTTAACTATTTATTCTATAACGGAGGAGCACTTTTTATCTATGGAAGCGCCGAAATAAACGGTGTTACTTATGTATCTGATAAAGATGGCAAAGCATATGCACTGAAAAAAAACGGTTGGACCAAGGTCGGAGAAGATTGGTATTATTTAGACAAAAATGGCAGTTATAATAGTTATTCTGTTTTCCGGGATGGTGGAAAGTATTATTTCTGGATGGATGATGGAAGAGTGCTATGTAACGACTATACTTTTTCTGATGGTTATGCTTATCGTGCCAAGGACGATTGTTCTCTTTTTGTAAATGAATGGTACATCTCTGAATATGGAAGTAAGTATTATTACGGAGCAGAAGGAAAGGCTTCTACCGATGATTGTGTTCAGACGATTGGCGGAAAACAGTATCTGTTCGAGGGTTATGGCCAACTTAATATTAATGGTACGAGTACTATTGATGGAGTAATTTATATTTCTGATGCTTTTGGTATTGCGACTAAAGCTTCCCAAAACGGATGGTGCCAGTGCGGAGATTATTGGTATTATTTCGAGAACGGCTCAAAAATTACCAGTAAGGTTAAGAAAATAGGAAGTTTTTACTTCGGTTTTGATTACAACGGTCATATGTATGCAAATAGACTTTTCAGTATGAACCGTTATAACGCAAACGGAACTTACATAGGCACCGGATATTATTATGCAGATTCAGAAGGACATCTTTATATAAACAAATGGAAACTGGATAATGGAAACTGGTATTACTTTGGTGCGGAAGGTGTACGTGCTTTGGGTTGGCAGACAATTGCCGGTACAAAGTATTTCTTTAGCACTGATACACGCGATGGAAGAATGATGAAATCCTGCTATGTCCTGGATGGAAATGATATTTATCGTTTGGGTTCCGATGGCGTTGCAAAGAAGATAAGTAATCCGAACAATCTCTTTTATGATGTTTACCAGAATTTCGCCGTATATTATGAGAACGGAAAACTAGTAAAGGATGCATGGAAACAGATAAATGGAAAGTGGTTCTATTTTAACTACAACGGAACTCCCATTCATGGAGCGACACAGGAGATTGGGAATGCATATTATGCATTTAACGCTGACGGAACCATGGCAACTACCGGCTGGGTAAAATTACAAGGTAATACATACTATGTAAAAAATGATAATGGCGTTCTTGCTACAGGCCAACAGAAGATTGGTGATAAATGGTATTATTTTGCTAATAGCGGAGTAATGAGGACAGGCAAAATCGATTATAATGGCAAACTTTACATCCTTAATCCTGACGGTTCATGGGCAGCAACGGCAAAAGAAGGATGGAACAGTGTTCAGGGAACCTGGTATTATGTAAAGAATGGCGATTTTGTTGACGATGAAGAACTTCAATTAGCCGACGGAAACTACTATTTTAATTACTACGGAGCAATGGTAAAGAATGAAGTAGTCAATCAAAAGTATTATGGTGCCGACGGAAAACAGGTTACCAAGACCGGTTGGTATAAAGTTGATACGAGATGGATTTATATCCAGAACGGTTCGATGCTTTACAGCGGTGCTAAAACGATTAATGGTACTGAATATGCCTTTGATTATGATGGATTCCTGGTTACCAACAGCTGGTACAATGGTGTTTATTATAATGCCGATGGTATTGCGGTAAAGAAGAGTACAATTAAGGACGGATGGCAGCTTTACGGGGGCATATATTACTATTATAAAAATGGTTCTTCAGTATTCAACACTTGGGTTGGTGATTACTATATCGGTTATGATGGTTGTATGTTGACGAATCGAATGACTCTTGATAACTACTTTGTCGGAAAAGACGGAAAGTATGTTAAAAATACTGTTATTTACGGCAGAGTTGTTAAGCCAAACGGAAAAGTCGGATGTAATGAATTTGTGACCATTGGCGATAAGAAGTATTATGCGACAGAGGATGGTATGACCTGTAAATATAATGCATATGTAATCGGAAAGAACCTTTATCAGTTTAAAGATTCTTACGTTGACGGATATCCGGTTGGAGAATATGTAAAGACCATTGCAACCAATGTAAAGAATGAAACGTGGTATCAGTTTGGAAATCAGTGGACATATGTCAGAGACGGTCAGGTAATTCTAAATGGTATAGCTGAGATTGGTGGCGTGAAATACTATTTCAGTAATGGTGTGATGATGACTAATTACTTGGCAGATTCGTCTGTTGCAGGCGATAACTCTTATGGCTATTATGCAGATGAACTTAAAAGAGAGATTTATTTCGGAAGTGACGGAAAAGAAGTAAAGAACCGTTCAGGATGGGTAGACGGATATTACTACGGAGCCGATCATAAGACCTCTAATGGATGGGTTCAGGTAAACGGTAAGCTTTACTATGGATATTCAGGTTCCGGAAGAAGTGAATATGAAGTAATAGACGGAAAGCTTTATCAGTTTGATACCAAAACGGGTGCTTTCATAAAAGAAGTATATAAAAATAACGGATGGCTTCAGGCCGGAAGCGACTGGTTCTATTTCGAGAATGGTTATGCTGTTACCGGTGCAAAAACAATCGGAAAAGCTACTTATGCTTTCGATGACGATGGTCGTATGTTGAAGAATAGTTTATTCCGTGATAGTACCTATAATCGCTATTATGTAAATTCAGAAGGCATTATTGATACAACACCCGGATTCAGAACTATTAACGGTAAACTTTATTACATTGATAAGGATGGCAAGCTTGCTAGCGGAATTAGGGTAATTAACGGAAAGACTTATTATTTTGAAGATTCTTATTATGGTTATTACTAATTTATAGCTGAAAGAAAAAAGAGAGAAGGATGGCATGAAAATGCCGTCCTTCTTTTTAGATATTTTTTATGATTATAATGCTTTGAATATGTATGTTTTTTTGAAATAATGCGTGCATTTTTTGTCATATACATGTTAAAATTTAAGTGGTTGTTTTAAAACACATTAATAGCATTAATTAGAATGTGTAAAGGAGGGAATTATGCGAAAAAGGAATGTGAAGAATGCATTAGTGAAAACTATAGCTTTTGTTTCGGCGACTGCTATGCTTTCAACTTCATTCAGTACGATTTCGTTTGCAAAGGAAGTGTCGGAGGATACTGAAATAGTTGACTCCGCATATTCCAAAGCGGTGGAATCGGATCTGACGGAAGATATTGCATTGGATGAAATTGAGGAAGTTGCAGCTGCTGTAGTTGAAAATACAGAGGCAGGGGATTTTGATGAAGATAATGCCGAAGCAGAAGAAGCTGAAGTTGACGAGGCTGAAACAGAAGAAGTTGATGTAGCTGATGAAGAAGCAGAAGCAGTTGATTCAGAAGATTCTGTAGTAGCAGATGTTGAAAACGAAGACATTGATGCAGAAGATTCTGAAGCAGTCGAAGTTGAGGCAGAAGATGCTGAAACAGAAGATACAGAGTATGCAGAAGCTGACGAAGTTGAAGTAGAAGATGCTGAAGCCGAAGAAGTTGATGTAGAAGAGGCTGAAGCAGAAGAAATTGATACTGAAGAAGAAGTATCGATAGCAAATGAACTTGATACTGTTAAGAATGGCTGGGAAAAGCAAAGCGACGGAA
>CAMYYF010000129.1:0-4434 GCA_947303375.1 uncultured Lachnospiraceae bacterium | reverse complement strand
TTCCGAATTCTTCTTCGAATGCCATTACGAGTTCAAACAAATCGAGAGAGTCTGCGCCAAGGTCATCCTTAAAAGATGTTTCCTCTGTGATTTCAACTCCCTGAAGATTAAGCTGTTCAATTATAATCTCTTTTATTTTATCAAGCATTGTGACACCTCATTTTTATATTAATAATATTTTTAGTCTAGCCTTAACGACTATGAGTATATTATCAGTAAATTTCTTTGTCAACCACAAATTTATATATTTACAGAAACTTCACAAATCGTTTTAAGATACTTTACAGCAAAGCATTGTAAACTTCGCTTTTTGAGACGCCGCGGTCTTTTGCGACCGCTTTCATGGCTTCTTTTTTGTCCATTCCGGCGTCCAGATAAATCTTCATATGGTCCTCAACAGACATTTCCTGCCAGTTTTTCTGAATCTTTTCTTTTTCGGCATTTCTGTCTAAGCCTTCGAGTACAAGCACGAATTCGCCCTTGGGCTCGTTTTTCTCATAAAAGAGGGCTGCGCCCTCAAGGTCGAAACGCAAAACTTCCTCGAATTTTTTGGTAAGTTCCCTGCAGACTGCGATTTTTCTCTCGCCGCCCAATGCTTCTTTTAATTCTTCGAGTGTGCCCTTAAGATGATGGGGCGCCTCGTAAATGATGAATGTGCGGTATTCTTTTTTAAGATCTTCAAGGACTTCTCTTCTCTCTTTTTTATCCGAAGGAAGAAAGCCCTCAAAGGAAAATCTTCTTGTGGAAAAGCCTGAAAGTGTTAATGCAGTGATACATGCGCAGGGGCCGGGGAGAGAGGTTACTTTTATGCCCTCTTCATGGCACATTTTAACAAGCACTTCGCCGGGATCGGAGATGCCGGGCGTGCCTGCGTCGGAAATAAGCGCAATATTTGTTCCTTCTTTTAACTTGTCGATTAGTGTGTACGCTTTTTCGGTTTTGTTGTATTCATGGTAGCTTGTCATCGGCACATGAATGTCAAAAGCGTTCATCAGTTTCATCGAGTTTCTGGTGTCTTCGGCTGCGATTAAATCAGCTTCTCTCAAGGTCTCGAGCACACGCTCGGAGATGTCTTTAAGGTTTCCTATCGGAGTCGGACACAAATACAAAATACCTGCCATTATGCTTCCTCGTATATTTTTGAAACTTCAGGTGTATAGTTACCGTTTTCGTCATAAATAATCAAAGGCTTTTCGACTCTCATGCCTGTAGCGGCACATTTTACGCCTTCGATTAAAATCATGTTGGGCTCGGAATCAATGCGCGGATAAACCACGCGAAGCCTCTTTGGCTCGATTTTTTCTTCCTTCATCTTTACGATGATTTCGTCAAGCCTGTCGGGTTTATGCACCATAAAAAATCTGCCGCCGTTTTTTAAAAGGAATGAAGATACGGATAAGACATCTTTTAGGGTGCATTTTATCTCATGCCTTGCAACGGCCTTGCTCTCGTCGGGATTAACCAGCGCTTTGCCCGGTATCATGTAGGGCGGATTAACCGTTACAGCATCAAAAGACGCGTTTTCAAAACTGCCTCTTAGGTTGTTTAAATCCTCGCAGACTACATTTATCTTTTCTTCGAGATTATTTAAGATTACGCTTCTTTTGGCCATGTCGGCCACTTCTTCCTGAATCTCTACAGCCGTGAAATGCCCTGCTTCTGTTTTGGCTGATAAAAGAATCGGAATGACTCCGGTACCCGTGCAGAGGTCCATGACTTTGTCGTCTTTTTTAAGTCTTACAAACTCTGTTAAAAGAACCGCGTCCATACCAAAACAAAAACGGGTAGAGTTCTGGATTATACTGTACCCGTTTCTTTGAAGCGAATCTATTCTTTCGTTTTCCTTAAGTAAATTATTCATCACCGTTTCGTCTGGGTCTTGATTCACGACGGTTGTTGTGGTAACGTCCGTTGTTTTTCTTCTGAGGATTGCCCGATTTCTTTTTATCGTCTTTCTGAGGTCCGGGACCGTTCTTTTCCCAGTCCTTCTTCTCTTTCTTCTTACCCTTGCCTTCGAAAGAATTGTCATTCTTTTTGTCGAATTTCTTTCTGTCAAAATTACGATCATTTTTGGGAGAGCCCAAGATTTCTTTTTGTTCCTCTTCCTGCTCTCTTTCGGTCTCGATGATGTCTTCCTGTTCCTGCTTTTCAAGAAGTTCAAGCGCCTTTAAATCTTCTTCGCTTATAGCCTCTTCTTTATCCTTGTGGGATTTCTTCTTAAAATACAGTTCGGAAGCGTTGTATTCCCTGATTTCTTTTTCGTCTTTTATCTCTATGACTACTCTGACTTTTTGTCTTAAGACATTGATACTTACAACTTCACCGTTAAAGCCGTCGTTTGTCTTAACCGTATCGCCCACGCCGGGCATTGTCTTGTTTAATTCCTCGTAGGTTTCCTCTTCGTTTTTAAGACAGCACATAAGTCTTCCGCAGACACCCGAAACGTTAGCCGGGTTAAGCGAAAGGTTCTGCTCCTTGGCCATCTTGATTGAAACGGGAGCAAACTCGTGAAGATATGAATGACAGCAGAATTCTCTGCCGCACATACCTACACCGCCGAGTAATTTAATCTCGTCTCTTACACCGATCTGGCGTAATTCGATTCTGGTCTTAAATACCGCTGCGAGATCTTTTACGAGTTCACGGAAATCTATACGATTGTCCGCAGTAAAATAAAACATGAGTTTTTTACGGTCGAATGTATATTCAGCCTCCACCAGTTTCATGGGGAGCTCATGCTTTGCAATCTTTTCCTTGCAGATTTTATATGCTTCTTCTCTTACGGCGAGATTGTCTGCTTCCTTTTCGTCATCCTCTGCTGTTGCAATTCTGAGGATCGGCTTTAAGGGTCTTACAATATTCTCTTCCGCAACTTCTCTTCTTTCTCCGATAACGGTTCCGTATTCCATGCCTCTGGCAGTCTCTACTATTACATGGTCACCCTTTTTGATTTCAAAATCCAGGGGATCGAAATAATAAAGCTTTCCTGCCGTACGGAAACGCACACTGACTACTTCTGCCATACTTACCTTTCTATCCTGTTCCTTTTATGACTTCAAGCAACAAAGTCATGCAGGTTTCGAAATTTGCTTTTGCTTTTAATCTTGTTTTGGTCTTTTCGAGAGCTTTTACGATATCATCAATCTTCTCGTAACTCGTCTTTTTGGCCACTGATTTAATATACTGTATTTCCTGTTTGAATACAAGGTCATTAACATCGTTCGTTGCCTTGAACAAAAGAACGTCCCTGTACCATACCGAGAAAATATCAAGGTAATCTATCTCGTCGTACTTGTATTCCTTAATCTTGTTGATGGCTTCCATGATGTCGGGAGCATCCATCTCGCTTATGTGCTTAAGGAGCGATACGGCCTCGGTTTTCATCTTGTCGAAATCCTCATTCATAATGAGCATTTTGGCCTTACCGAAGTTACCCTGTGAGAAAGATACAGCAATATCCGCTTTGTAATCGGGAATCTTAAATTCCTTCATGAGATATTTCTTTAAGATCTTTTTCTCAACGGGCTTAAGCGAGAGCTTAACGCATCTTGACTGAATGGTGGGCAGAAGCTTTTCCTTGGATGTGGTTAAAAGAATAATTACCACATATTCGGGCGGCTCTTCGAGAGTTTTTAAAAGAGTGTTCTGAGCCACTTCATTCATAATCTCTGCTTCGTTGATAAGATAGATTTTATACTTGCCTTTGAAAGGCTTTGTGTTAATGTCTTTTACAACCTGATCTCTGACATCATCCACGCTGATTAAGCCCGGTTTGTCATGAACGATATTGTAAAAATCCGGATGGGCGTTGTTTTCCATCTGCAGACACGACTGGCATTTGCCACAGGGCTTTTCGCCTTCGCCTTCGCATAAAAGAGCCTCGGAAAAAACTCTTGCAATGAATTCCTTTCCGCTTCTCATTTCACCTTCGATGATGTATGCGTGTGCAACCTCTCCGGTAGCAATTGCTTTTTTAAAATATTCGGTTAAATGGTCCTGTCCTATAATGTCTTCAAATCTTGCCATAGTCATTCACCTTTTGTAATCCCCAAACCATAGTCTAAGCTTCCATACTTAAAACATATTCCCTGACCTTTGAAATACATTCCTCGAGATTGTCGTTTACAAATACCTTGTCTATCCCCGCGCTCTTAACTTTTTCTTCACTGAAATCCGCGGAATCCGCAAGGAATCTTCTGCACATTTCATCGTATTTGGGACTCGCCTGTTGTCTTTCTCTTTTAAGAGCTCTTTCGAGTCTTTCGCCGTCATCCACGTCAATCATTACGGGAACAACTTTGTCTTTGCCGAAATAATTTCTTATCTGAACGTAAGATTCGAGTGTGCCGATTACGATATAACTTTTTTTATCAAGTTCCATGTCTCCGTCATCGACGGTCATGTATTTCCATATTCCGAAAACGGTATTGTAAG
>CAMYYF010000128.1:0-4455 GCA_947303375.1 uncultured Lachnospiraceae bacterium | reverse complement strand
ACCATTCTCGAAATAGTACCAGTCGCTTCCGGCCTGAAGCCATCCGTTATATTTGTTTACTACATTTTTGAAAGCACCCGTTTTGGTATCAAACTGATAAATTTTTCCATCTATAAATTCATATTCACTTCTTCCGGAATCTGAATATCCATAGTAAAGTTTACCGTTTGCCTGAACCCATCCATAAGCTGTCCTATGATCGGCTCCGTAGTAATATCCGTCAACCCACCCCGAACGGTTCTTTACTTCTTTTCCATCACTTCCGAAATACGTTACTCTTCTAATCCCATAATCAAAAGAGTAATAGCCGACAACAGATGTATCTGTCATGCAATTGGTCATCATCACACCTTTACTGAAATAGTAATTTGCACCACCAATCTCAGCTATTCCGTTTAAAATAACCTGACCGTCTCTTACATACGTCCACTGATTTCCAAATTGGTACCACTTATTGTTCTCTACGTTAGTTGCAATGGTCTTTACATATTCTCCAACTAAATATCCGTCAACATTAGTAATATTAAACTGATATAGATTCTTTCCGATCACATATGCATTATATTTATAGGTAGTGCCATCCTCCATCGCATAATACTTCTTACTGCCAATGGTTACGAATTCATTACTTGCAATCTTTCCGTTTGACTTAACAACTATTCCGTTAATAACGGTATTTTTAACATACTTTCCGTCATTTCCTACGTAGTAGTTATCGGGAGTTTCTGTATTTCTCAGCATAAATCCATCGGAACCGATATAATAATCGCCAACCCATGTATTATGCACTAAAGAACCGTTTTTATAATAGTAATATGTTCCGGCGTAAAGCTGCCATCCGTCTTTAACAGTGTTTCTCTTTACGGCAATACCGTCTGCATTATAATAATCGTCATTATACCAGTCGTTGGCAATCATGAAGCCTTCATAATCAAAGGCATATTCAGTCTTATTAATCTCATAAGTACCGGCATAATACATTGAACCATTCTTGATATAAATCCATTTAGTTCCAACTTTATACCAACCGGTCTTAGTAACCTGTCTGCCGTCAGCACCATAATACTTCTGATTATTAACCGTATTCTTTACCATTGCTCCGTTAGAATCAAAATAGTATGTTCCATCAGCTAATTCAAGTTCTTGTCCGCGAAGAAGATTTCCATCCTTCATATAATACCAAGTTCCCTGAACACTGTTCCAGCCTTCTTTTGCTGTTGCTGCCCATGAACCGTCGGGATTGAGGAAATAAGTCTTGTTATTATAGTTGATGATTCCTGTCCTCATTTTACCATCATCAGTAAAATAATAATATTTACCACCAATGTTCTTTTCGCCTTTAGCAAGATTTCCATCATTATTTTCTACATAGTATGTATTATAGTCTAATTTTACCCAGCCTTTTGTTGCCATAGTTCCGTCAGTGTTAAAAGCATAATATGCATTCGCAATCTTTCTGACCTGTCCACGAACAACACATCCGTATGAATCAAAATAGAAATACTTGCCGTTTATGGTTCTCCATGCACTCTTTATAAGCGTTCCGTTCTCATAATATACGGCAAAATTCTCGTATACATCATAAAACAGATTGCTTGGATTGGTTATCTTCTTTGCAACGCCGTCAGAACCTAAGCGATAAATATCATTTCCATCCAGGACATAGCAGGATCTCATCATTCTTCCGGAATCGTAATTATAAGAACTTTCTTCGCTAAAGAAATACTTTGTACCGGCTATTGTCTTCCAGCCCTTAACTTTCGCTCCATCAGCGCCATAGTAATACCATTCGCCCTCATCCAGTCTCCATTTGTTGGAATAAAGATGTCCGTCTGCATCCGCATAGTAATCAAAATAACCCTGATAATAACCGTATTCATCATAAAGGGTCAAACCGAAAGTTTCATTTACATACATATGACCGTTTTCATCAAAGCCATAATAAAAACCTCCTATTTTCTTAATCTTATAGGTAACCGGTTCCCCATTCTCAAAATAGTACCAATACTTACCAAACTGAAGCCATCCGTTTTGTGGAGCCTTTCTCGCAATACCGTTTTCATCCGAAATATACTTTACTCCATCAACAGTAGCCACGCCATTAACATAAAGGCACCCCCAATCTTCGAAAAGATACTGTTTTCCGCCAATCGTCAGAACACTATAATCGCAAGACGCCTTTCCTTCTGCGCCATAGTAATATTTATCACCCCACGGATCGGAGTACCATTCATTTACATAAAGAGAACAGTCTGCCTTGGCACGGTAAGCATAACCATCATAAGAATCACAGGCGTCACACAGCACTTTTCCGTTATACTTCCAGAAATAATACTTTCCACCTTCCGAAAAGACCTTATATTCCTCATAACTGCCATCTGCCTTTAAATAATACCAGTCTTCTCCGACCTTGGTCCAACCGCCTTTTTTCATTACATATGCCTTGCCATCTCCGTCAGGCATATATATAACACCGTTTATTTCGGTTCTTCACCAGGTATTAAGCCATCCGCCGTCATAGAATAAATATTTAACTCCGTCTATTGTTAAAACAGCATTTCCTACGTTTGCACGTCCGCCTGCTCCGAAATAATACTTGCCTCCCCATTCGTCTTCATACCAGGAATTGACATAAAGGTATCCGCCTTTTTTTGCACAATAGTTTACCCAGTTGTCAACATCTTCCTCCCATATACTAAAAAATACATCGTCATACATTATTCCGTAATTATTGAATCCGAAATAATCATTTCCGATTTTTTTAACAGTATTATATACTGCCTCACCATTTTCGTAATACTTATAGGTTCCGTCACTTTGTTTTTCCCAGCCATTCTTCTCAGTAGCAAGTTCATTTGCTATTGATACTTCTTCTTCAGTATCAATTTCTTCTGCTTCAACTTCGTCAATTTCTGCATCTAATGCATCATCTTCTTCATTTTCTGAAACTTCTACGTCAGCTTCTTCTGCATCAGCGTCCACTGAATCAACTTCTTCTGCATCAGCTTCGTCAACTTCAGCTTCTTCTGCTTCTTCTGCATCTTCTGAATCAACTTCTTCTGCTTCTACAGCATCAACTTCTTCAGTTCCAGCTTCGTCAGCTTCAGCTTCTCCTGCATCAACCTCTTCAGTTTCCGCATCTTCCACTTCAACTTCAGTAGCTTCAGCTTCTTCAACTTCAACAGCTGCAACTTCCTCAATTTCATCCAATGCAATATCTTCCGTCAGTTCCGATTCCACTACTTTGGAATAAGCAGAGTCAACTATTTCAGCATCCTCCGGCGCTTCCTTTGCAAACGAAATCGTACTGAATGAAGTTGAAAGCATAGCAGTTGCCGAAACAAATGCTATTGTTTTCACCATTGCATTCTTCAAATTCCTTTTTCGCATAATTTCCTCCTTTACACTTTTGACATAAATGCTGTTTATGTCGTTAAAAAACAACTATTTAAATTTTAACATGTATATGACAAAAAATGCACTCAATATTTTAAAAAAATAGACGAATTTAGCCCTTAGTATTTGTGAATAAATATCTAAAAAGAAGGATGGCACTTTCATGCCATCCTTCTCAATTTTAACTATCAGTTATCACTTAGTAATAGTAGGGATAATAATAATAGTAGTAATAGTAGTAGTAATTATAGTCATTATCAAGGGGATGTTCAAAATAATACGTCTTTCCGTTAATTACATGAATTCCCATAAGAGCCTTGCCATCCTTGTCAAAGTAATAAAGCTTACCGTCAACAGTTCTGAATCCGGGGGTTGTATCAATAATACCTTTCGAATTTACATAATAGCAAGAACCATCCTCATAAGAAATTAGTAAAGTATTCTTCAACATACGACCGTCATAACCGAAAGCGTAAATTGCCTTAGAAATTGTCTTCATTCCTCGAGCAGCAATACCATTCTCGAAATAGTACCAATCGCTTCCGGCCTGGAACCATCCGTTAAATTGGGTTGCTTCTTTTTTGTAAGCACCCGTTTTGGTATCAAACTGATAAATCTTTCCGTTAATAACTTCATATTCGCTTCTTCCGGGATCAGAATAACCATAATAAAGTTTACCGTTTACCGAAACCCATCCATTAGAAGTTCTATGATCAGCTCCGTAGTAATATCCGTTTACCCATCCTGAACGGTTCTTTACTTCTTTTCCGTCACTTCCGAAATAGATTGCTCTATTCATATCATTATCGTAAGAGCTAGAATATTTAGCCTCAGATGAACCGGTTAAATAATTGGTCATCATCACACCATTACTGAAATAGTAATTCGCACCGCCAATCTCAGCTATTCCGTCTAAAATTACCTGACCGTCTCTGACATATGCCCACTTATTTCCAAACTGATACCACTTATTGTTCTGTACGTTGGTTGCAATAGTCTTTACGTACTCTCCAACCGGATATCCGTCAACAGTAGTAGTATTAAACTGATAAAGATTCT
>CAMYYF010000127.1:0-4460 GCA_947303375.1 uncultured Lachnospiraceae bacterium | reverse complement strand
TTCGGATAGTGGTTTTTAAGGCTTCCGTTTACTGCCTTGCACCACCCGAGCGATACGCCGCCAACGCACACAAGCGTCCAGCCGTTTTCACTTTCTTTCCTTAACTCTTCGCCGTGTCTGAATTTTAATGCTTCATCCTCGTTTAGTTCAACTGCACGTTTTGCTTTTCTCTTCGATAAAAACATTGCAAGCGAATGTGAGGGCTCAAATCTGTCTTTTTTAATGTCTCCGAGATGTAGTCCCGGACGTACGACCTTCAGGCCTTTTAAGTTCTTTTCAAATCCTTCGGGAAGAAGATATACCGAATCCTTAAAGCAGACTGTCCTGTCCCGGTCGAATTCAAAATCCCTTATATTATCCCTCATAAAAGAAGTAATCAGCTCTCCGGCTTTCTTGTCCGCACGGATTTCTCTGTTTGGATTTTTGTCTGCGCCTTTTTTCTTTTTGCCGGATTCGGTTTCTTTTATGCTTTCAAAACTATCGTCGTCCGCGCGTTTTAAGATGCAGATAAAATGGCCTTCGCCGTTTATTTTATGAGGCCAGAGTCTGGCGCATTTTTTAATCGCTTCTTTATTGTCGTCAGTGGAAACCCACTCTGAATTTCCGCAGTCAAAATATTTAAAATTCGGAACGTCTGCGACTTCAAATTTGGGGTATCTTTGTAAGAAATTTATTATCTGTTCCTCATCCTCTGCGGGAGCAAAGGTGCAGGTCGAATATACCAGATATCCGTTTGGAGCAACCGTTTTTACGGCTTCGTCCAAAATGTCTTTTTGCCTTTCGGCGCACATTTTTACGTTGTCGCTGCTCCATTCTTTTATGGCCGTTTCGTCTTTTCGAAACATTCCTTCGCCCGAGCAGGGTGCGTCCACAACGACTACATCGAAAAATTCTTCAAAGTTTTGCGCGATTTTCTCGGGAGTTTCGTTTAAGACCACTGCATTTCCAATGCCGCATCGCTCGATGTTTGAGGATAAAATATTCGCTCTGTCGCGGTTGATTTCGTTTGAAACAAGTACTCCTTCGCCGCCCATGTATGAGGCAAGCTGTGTGGATTTACCGCCGGGAGCTGCGCAAAGATCCAAAACCTTTTTGCCCTTTAAATCACATATTCCCGCTATGCTTGCAGCTACGGCCATGGCTGATGGCTCCTGTATGTAAAACGCGCCTGCATCATGAAGTGCGCTTCGTCCGTATTTTTCGTCGGAGGCTGCTTCAAAGCCTGTGTCGCTCCACAAAACCGGCGATAATTCATACGGGAATATTCTTTTAAAATCTTCAACCGGCACCTTTAGGGTGTTTACCCTGATGCCGGTTTTCTTTTTTTCATCATATGATGCCCTGAAATCTTCATACTCGTCGCCGAGCATTTCTTTCATTCGGCTTTCAAATTCTTCGGGCAGTTTTATCATTCTTCGTATCCGTTTTCTTACTAATCGATAATATTCTTAACACCCATGATTGTGTTGTAAGTTGCATTACCGATGTATGTATTCTGTCGGCTGTTTGCGGCATGAACAATCTTTCCGTCGCCGATGTAGATTGCAGCATGTGTACAAACGCCGTTTTTACCGTAAATAATGATATCGCCGGGCTGAGCTTCCGCGTAGGTTACGAGCTTACCGTTGTTGTTGTACTGTCCGGAAGGCGTTCTGTCTATGCCGTATCCGAAGTGTGCGTAGATAAGTTTCGTGAAGCCCGAGCAGTCGGTACCTGTTTCAAGGGAGTTACCGCCCATTACGTACTTAAGGCCTACGAACTGGCAGGCGTAGTTAACCAGATCTTTTCTAAGCTGTGTTGTATCTTCGAGAGAATATGCATTGCCTGCTTCCATTGCAGCCTTTCTTTGAGCTTCCTGTTCTCTGGCGATTCTTTCTCTTTCCTTACGCTCTTCCTCTTCCTTTGCAAGTCTGATGGCTTCTTCTTCCTCGAGAGTAATACCTACGGAATAGCTCTTATCCACGAGGAGTTCTTCTCTGGTGTAAGGCTCATCCATAAGAATCTGCTCTGCAAGATGCTCTCCGTAAAGGAAGTACTGAGACATTACATAGCCTTCGGCATTTCCGGATTTGATTCTAAACCACTCTCCGTCTTTTTCGTTGATAAATACTACTGCGCCGTCATAAATTTTTGCAGTCGGTTCCGCATTCACATCGGGAGCCGTACGTACATTTACGTATGAATCGCAGCACGCGATGCCAATCTGTCCGCCGAGCGTATTGCTTATATCCATTAAAAGCTGTGCTTCGGGGCTTATAACCTCTTTGTTGCAGCCGTCTTCAAGTTCCATCTGTCTGGAAACGCCTGTAATCTGTGCCTCCGCAACCTCATAGGAATCCATACCGATTGAAGCATTGAACACTGCCTGCTGGCGGATTTTGGTATTTTCCCACTGGCCCATTTCGGTGTCAGTGGCTGCCATACTGCTGTATGAAGATATAAAGATGGCAAAAAAGAGCGCACTTAAAGCCGCCGTCTGAATCGCACTTATTTTGGTTATGCTGAATACCTTTCCCAATCTTAACATGTTCCGTCTCCTTAAAGTTAACGCCTGTGGATTGTTCTTTGTTTACTTGCGGGTATTGTAGCCCGTGGTTAAAACCGTTGCCAAAAGGTTTCCGTTCTCGTCTGTCAAAGACATTTCGTAAACGCAGGTTGTCCTGCCCCACTTAATCTGCTTTGCTTCGCAAATAATCTTTTCGCCCTTGGCAATTGCATTAAAAGTAATGGTTGAGCTTAAAGACACGATGCCCGGTTCGTCATGGTTGGTTGCTACCGCAAAGGTAAAATCCGCAAGCGTAAAATATACGCCTCCCATAACGTTTCCGACCGCATTCATATGTCTTTTATCAATTTTAAGACTGCATATAGCCGTCTTGTCTCCCACCGAATCGATTACCATTCCGTTTTCGGTGGCATATCTGTCATTTTCAAAGAACTGTCTGATTTCGTTAATGTCTGTCATTTATTCATTTCTCATTTTCATTTATTTTAGGAGCCCTTCTCATAAAAGATACGGCTTCGATTTTTTTATTTCATCGACTCTGCGATATATCTTGCCACATACACACCGCTGGCGGATGCATGTGAAAGAGAATGAGTCACGCCTGAACCGTCGCCGATTACGAAGAGGCCTTTGTTGCGTGTCTCAAGATTGTTGTCGATTTCAACTTCCATGTTGTAGAATTTTACTTCCACGCCGTAAAGAAGTGTATCGTCATTTGCCGTACCGGGGCAGATTTTATCGAGTGCATAAATCATCTCGATGATTCCGTCGAGGATTCTCTTGGGAATTACGAGGCTTAAATCGCCGGGTGTTGCGGCGAGCGTGGGTGTTACATAGCCTTCCTGAATTCTCTCGGCATTACTTCGTCTTCCTCTGGTAAGATCGCCAAAACGCTGTACGATTACACCGCCGCCAAGCATATTCGAAAGTCTTGCGATACTTTCGCCGTATCCGTTGCTGTCTTTGAACGGCTCGGAAAAATGCTTTGACACAAGGAGCGCAAAGTTGGTATTTTCCGTATGTTTCGCGGGATCTTCGTAGCTGTGTCCGTTAACGGTGATGATACCGTTTGTATTTTCATTTACGACAGCGCCGTGAGGGTTCATGCAGAATGTTCTGACAAGGTCCTCAAATTTAGCCGTTCTGTAAACGATTTTGCTCTCGTAGAGTTCATCTGTTAACGATGAGAAAATCTCTGCGGGAAGTTCCACTCTGACACCTATATCCACACGGTTTGACTTGGTCGGAATGTCCAGATCGTTACAAACCGTCTCCATCCATTTGCTGCCGGATCTGCCTACGGAAATGATGCATTTGTCGCAGTCGTATCTGCCGTCAGCGGTAATTACGGTATATCCGCCATCGTTCTTTTCAACCTTTTCGACGGGTGTGCGGAAGAAAAACTCCACCTTGTCTTTTAAGTGGTTGTAAAGATTCTCAAGCACGATGTAATTGATATCCGTGCCCAGATGGCGAACCTGCGCATCGAGTAAGTGAAGGCCGTTTTCAAGGCACATCTTCTTAATCTTGGTATCTGCGGTTGAATAAAGCCTGGTGCCTTCGCCGCCGTATGCCAAGTTAATCTCGTCCACATATTTCATCAGATCGATGGCTTCGTTTTTGCCGATATACTCGTAGAGCGAACCGCCGAACTGATTGGTGATATTATATTTGCCGTCCGAAAAAGCACCTGCGCCGCCAAAGCCGTTCATTATGGCACATGTCGGGCATTTGATGCAGTTTTTGACCTTAACTCCGTCAATCGGACATTTTCTCTTTTCAAGCGGATTGCCCGCCTCAAAAATCGCTATTTTAAGATTGCTGTTTAACTTTGTCAGTTCGAACGCCGAGAATATACCTCCGGGGCCCGCGCCGACGATAATAATGTCATATTTCATGCTAATCCCCCATTCTTGCCCATTATCCATTAAATTATAACACTAAAATCAAATAT
>CAMYYF010000126.1:0-4477 GCA_947303375.1 uncultured Lachnospiraceae bacterium | reverse complement strand
CCCATTACGCCTTCAAACACGGCAAAATCAAAGCCCGAAGCATTCCTTGCAAAAAGGCTTCGCGTGGTTTTCTCATCCGTAAAAAACGTATCCAGATTGTAGGAAGGAATGCCGAGTGCATTTTTATGATACATCGGATCGATATAATCGGGACCGCATTTAAAAGAAACCGTCTTTATTCCTTTGTTTTTGAGGGTTTTAAGCAGTGCGCAGGTGATTCCGGTTTTGCCCGAACCGCTCTTTGGCGCTGCTATCATAACTCTTTTGATGTTCATATTTTTACCTGAATTCAACCGTGCAGATGTATACGGGGTTTTGTGCTTTCATCAGATGGTACGAGCCGACCTCATCGGATTTGCTCACCTGAAGCTGTACTATGTCGGCTTTTGCGCCTTCAAATTCTTTTAGGATATAGCTTAATTCTCCTATCGTCTCAAGGCTAATTGCATTTATTACAACTCGCATTTCGGGATTGATTTCTTTTAGGGTTAAAAGGATTTCCTTTAAGTTGCCCTTGCTTCCGCCGATAAATGCATGCGTGGCTTTCTTTAAGTCCTTAAGACCTTCGGGTGCCAGTGCTTTTACAACTTCTATGTTTTCAAGCAGAAACTTCTTTTTGTTGGCATCGATTAACTCTAAAGCCTCGTCCTTACACTCTATCGCGTAAACCGTGATATCGTTTGAAAGAAGCGCACACTCTACCGCTATGGAGCCCGTACCGCTTCCGATATCATAAAGGATACTGTCGTTCTTAAGGCCGAGCTTACAGATGCTTACTTCCCTCACTTCTTCCTTGCTCATCGGAACTTTGCCGCGAATAAACTCATCGTCAGCCATTCCGGGAGCAACCGCTTTGCCACATGCATCATGATTTATAATCACGCAGGAATAAAGGCCTTCCTCATTTAGTTCTTCACAATCTTTTGCGGATAGTTTGTTTATTCTTTCGTCTTCGTAGGAGAGCCTGTAGCCTAAATAAATATCGCAGTTAAGTTCTGCTTCTAAAAGACACTTTCCTACTCTGTTCACATCCTTTACGCCCGATAAAAGCATAAAGGTCTTTTCGTAAGGCTTTATTCTAAGCGCGAGGTTTTTAACTTCTTTGCCGTGAAGACTGATGATATTTACATCCTGTGCGCTAAGTCCAAGCTTTGAACACATATATGAGAACGAGGATATTCCGGGTAAAATCTCAATCTTCATATCAATGTCGGATTTCTCCTTGAAGGATAAAAGTTCGCGATATAAAGAAGTCGCTCCGCTGTAAAATGATGCGTCTCCCGAGAAAAGAATTGCAATATTTGTCTCGTCTTTTAAGTTTTCATCACTTATGAGTGATTCGATAAAAGGTATAATTTCCGAAGCTTTGTAATAAGGGTAAACCTTCGCCGAATGTCTGATATTTTCAAGCATTCTCTCGGCTCCCATAAGGATATCTGCGTTATTGACCGCTTCGGTCACTTCGTGTGTAAAGCCCTGTTTACCGCCGGGTCCGATGCCTGCGAGCGAAATATTAATAGATTTTTTAAGGTTTATATCTGTACCTGTGATTTTCTCTATTTCCGCGCAAGCTTCTTTTATGGAAATACCCTCTTCGTCCTCGCAGCCTATAACAAATGCAGCGATATTTTTATTTACTGCGGCCTCAATCTTCTCATCAAATCCACCTGCAGCACCGCTCTGCTTGCTGACGATAACGGAGATGTTAAATTCATCAATCAGAGCCTCGTTTAGCTTGCACGAGAACGGTCCCTGCATTGCGATAACGTGGCGGCCTTTGATTCCGCACTCGTCACACGCCTTGATACTTTCTTCGCCGGGAATAACTCTCGCATAGATTCTGTCTTTAAGCTCGTCTGTGGCAAATTCTTTTAATTCCTTGCTTCCTGTAGTCAGAAGGATATTTCCTTCCACATCACATAAAGCTTTGGCGCATTCTTTGACATCATAAAAGAAACAAACATTCGAAGTCTCCTTCGCATCGGTTTTTCTCTTAATGCGATAATACGGTATATTCGTCTCTTTGCAGGCTTCTTTTATGTTTGCGGTTACTTCCTTGGCATAAGGATGAGTTGCGTCAAATACAGCCGCAAATTCGCCCTTAAGAAGGAATTCACGCATAGCCGCTTCATCCATTCTGTCGCAGTTTACGGTTAGGAACGGCGTGCTTTCAAGCACTTCCTCGCCGTATTTGGTAGCTACGCAAAGAGTATGTTTAATTTTCTTGCTTGAAAGGATCTCAGAAAGCCTTCTGCCTTCAGTCGTTCCCGCAAATATCAGTATCTCTTTCAATTTTGTATCCTCTTCCGGTAATAAGTTTGCCGTTAATGATTCGACTCTCGGAGTTTCCGACAAAAACGGTCGTAAACATATCAACTTCGGTGTCTCTTAATTGTTTTAATGTCAGTACTTTGCTCTCTGTATTCTCTCGTCCGATATTTCTTACAAGTCCGCAGGGTCTTTCTCCCTCTATGCTTTCAAGCAGTATGTCGCAGGCTTTCTTAAGATAATCTTTTCTTTTATGACTCGAAGGGTTGTAAATTGCGATAGCAAAATCGCCTTCGGCTGCTGCCATTAATCTTTTTTCGATTTTCTCCCAAGGAGTAAGCAAATCGCTTAAGCTGATGATGCAAAAATCATGATTTACGGGCGCTCCCAAAACTGCCGCGCCGCTAAGTGCCGCCGTAATTCCCGCCACCACTTCAATCTCGACCTCAGGGTATCTCTCGCTTAATTCATACATGAGTGATGCCATTCCGTATACACCCGCGTCACCGCTACAGATCATTGCGACCTTTTTACCCTTCATAGCTTCCTCAAAGGCCATCTCGCATCTTTTTACTTCCTGCCTCATAGGAGTTGAGATAAGTTCCTTTGTCTTAAGGCTCTCTGGTAAAATATCAAGATAAACGGTGTAGCCTACAATGCAGTCGCAATCTGATAAAATCTGCTTAGCCTGAAGCGTCATATATTCTTCTTTGCCGGGGCCCATTCCGACCACATAAATCTTATTCATAATAATCTATCTTCCATTCCCTTCTCGCAAACGCAACCGTCACTCCGTTGCCCGCTTTCTTCTTAAAATAAAGCTTTCCACCTTCACCCGCAAGAAGAACGGCTGCTCTCTCACATATATTGTCAACACCCGTGGTTTCTTTTACGAAGTCAGACGATGAAAAATTGCCTTTTACGGCATTTAACTCATCCGCCGTAAAAGTTACAAAAGGAATTTTTAAATAGCGTGAAAGCATGTTTAAAGCTTCCTCGTCCTTTTTCAAATCAATCGACGCAATCGCATAAAGGTCACTGAATTCAATACCCTCTTCATTTAAGCATTCAGTTAAAAAGTCTATTATTTCTTCGAATTCCTTATCTTTTCTGCAGCCGATTCCAAGGATATATTCTCTCGGTCTTAAAACGATTTTGGCTCTGTTATAAGCTTTATTATCACTTATCAGAATATCCGCTTTGTTAGGTGGATACTCTGTCAGTTTTACTCCTTCGGGAAGCTTACTTTCATCAATCTTTCCGTCGGGAGCTGATAAAAGAATCTCTTCTCCGGTTAAAATCTTGGCCGACACTTCTTTAATGCCGTCCCTGTTTTCTATGAAAAGTGAGTTCTTTTTTGCAAACACATCCACCGCAAATTTTCCGTTTATATCTGTTGCAGTCGTAATGATTGCCTCAGCATTTAATTCATTTGCTAATTTAGTTGAAAGCTCGTTTGCACCGCCCATATGACCTGAAAGTATGGGGATTACGAAAGAGGCGTTTTCATCTATTACGATGACCGGAATATCATTTAATTTGTCTTTGACAAAAGGCGAAATAGCTCGTACGGCAATTCCTGTGGCACCTACAAAAATCAGTGCATCATTTTCGTAAAAATTCTTACTCGTCCAGTCGTTTAAGCTTTCACTTACAGCATTAATTCCTACTGCATCTTCCGCATAAGAGCATTTTGAATAAAGCGTCAGATTGTCTTCTCTAAAAAGAGACAATGCGCCAAGTCTTTTTAAAACCTTTATTCCGTTGTTCGTAAAACAAATTGCCGCAAACTTCATTTATTTTTTTGCCTCACGAAATTCCGTTGAAAAATCAGCCGCATAAAGCTTTGATTTCTCATAATTTGTATGTATCAAAACATCACCGATGAGAACCACTGCAGTTTTGGTGATGCCGTTTTCATTCGCTGTTTTTTCAAGTGTTCCAATCGTACAGAGAAATTTTTTCTCATCATCCCAGGTTGCCTTATATACAAGTGCTGCAGGCGTATCTGCAGTATAACCGCCTTTAATGAGACGCTCGCTTAATTCTTTTAGGAGGCCTGTTGAAAGATAAATTGCCATCGACGCATGATGTGCTGCGAGACTTTCTATACTCTCGCTTTTAGGCACCTTAGTTTTTCCTTCCATGCGCGTGATGATAAGCGTCTGCGACACGTCGGGAAGCGTATATTCGAGGTTTAAGGATGATG
>CAMYYF010000125.1:0-4499 GCA_947303375.1 uncultured Lachnospiraceae bacterium | reverse complement strand
AATTCGTCCTCGTTGAAGTTGATGGGGTGGCCGATGTGGATGCGCTTGTTGCGGGTTTCGGTCAGGCCTTCTTCGTCCATTAGCATCTCTTCGAAGAGCTTTTCGCCGGGTCTTAAGCCGGTGAAGACTATCTCGATATCATCGCCGACACGAAGGCCGGAGAGCTTGATTAAGTTCTCTGCGAGGTCGAGAATCTTGACGGGCTCGCCCATGTCGAGCACGAAGATTTCACCGCCCTTTGCGTATGCGCCGGCCTGTAAAACCAGAGCAACAGCTTCGGGAATCGTCATGAAATATCTGATGATTTCAGGATGTGTAACGGTTACGGGACCGCCTGCTTCAATCTGCTTTTTAAAGAGCGGAATAACCGAACCGTTCGATCCTAAAACATTACCGAATCGTACTGCCACAAACTCGGTCTCGGAACGCTCGTTGTAGGTCTGCACTATCATTTCGCAGATACGCTTGGTTGCGCCCATTACGTTGGTGGGGTTAACGGCCTTATCCGTCGAAATAAGTACAAACTTTTTAACCTTCCATTTATCAGCCGCCTTAACGACTTTAAGAGTACCTAAAACGTTATTTTTGATAGCCTCGTTGGGGCTTTCTTCCATGAGCGGAACATGCTTGTGTGCAGCCGCATGGTAAACGATTTCAGGCTTGTATTCTTCAAAAATCTTATCCATTCTCAGCGTATTTCGAACGGACGCGATAAGTACCACGAGATTTAACTCAGGGAATTTACGCACCAGTTCCTGCTGGATGTCGTAAGCGTTGTTCTCGTAGATATCAACGATGATAAGCTGCTTGGGATTGTGGCCCGCGATCTGTCTGCAAAGTTCGCTTCCGATCGATCCGCCGCCGCCCGTAACCATGATGACTCTGCCTGATACATAGCCCATGATTTCGTCTAAGTTTGTACTTACGGGTTCTCTTCCTAAAAGATCCTCAATCTGTACATCACGAAGTTTGGATACGTCGACATCAACTTCGCCGTTTATGAGCTGATACATACCGGGTAAGATACGCATCTTGCAGCCTGTTTCCTTGCAGATATTGACGATTTCCTTTATCTCCGAAGGCTTAGCCGAAGGGATGGCGATAATAATCTCTGCGATATTGTATTCCGCAGCTGCCTGAACGATTACGTCACGACCGCCCACGATGGGAACGCCGCGGAGTTTCTTGCCCCAGCAGCCCTGGCCGTCATCGATGATACAGCAGACCTTCATGGTGAGGTACTGAGTGGTGGTTATTTCTTTTATGATTTCATTTCCCGCACTGCCGGCGCCGATAACCATGCAGCGTGTAGGCTCTTTGCCGCCCTCGCGGATTCTTCTCTTCGCACGGAGAATTCGAAGCGCACGATAAGAAAACCTGATGACGGATGTAACAGCCAAAAGCGCAACCAGGTAAATCAAAGGATATGATCTGGGAATCGGTAATTTAAAAATGAATTTGCAGATAACCTGTCCGATGGTCGCCGTGGTTACGGCTGCGATAATTTTGATAAGTTCGGTGGCGGAAGCGTATCTCCAGACGGAAGTGTAAAGGTTCCACGCCAGGAAACTGATCATCGTCACGACCAGGTTAATCGGAATGAACCAAATAGTTGATTTTAAAAAGTAATCAGGCAAATCCTTGAAGGAAAAATCATAACGAACATAAATAGCAAAAACCGTAACGACAAGAATGTTAATCATGTCCATTACGGCCAGCAGTATTATTCTTAGGATCATTTGCCTGCTTATATGCAGTTTAATCTTCGACATCTAAAGCCTCATAAAAGATTTTCTCGTCCTCAAGCCTCATGCAGGCAAGCTGACTCGATTTGTTTCGAAGCGCCATACCGCAGTCAATGTTGATGATATGGTAGCCGTCGAGGAAGTTCTTGTCGTCAAGAACCACGCCCCTGCCCTGATCATCGACACTGTCAAGACGCTGCGTAAAGATATGTCCCAGAACGTAAATGTATTTTTTGTTCGGGAATATTTTTTCATTTAATTTCTTGGCAAAACCTGCATCGTAGATATTCTGCCAAACGGCCTGGAATACGTCTTTGTAGATAAGCTCGTTGTATTTGACTTCGTTGTCAAATCTCTTGCTCACGGCGTATGCGTGACAAAGATAGTATGTCTTTTTGCCCATTTTGACTTTTTTAGCCACGATTGCATTGTCAAGATATATAAGAATTTCCGCCTTTTTCTTGGCAGAGCATTTCTTAAAATCCTCGAAGGTCTGGCGACCGCCGTTGCACTCATCAAGCCACAAATCGAGTTCTTCGGTGTCCTGTCTGCCTTCTTTTTCGCATTCCTCGACGTTTCTTAAGGCTTCCATCATTAAAAGCTCATGATTGCCGAGAAACATTTTTACATTATCCATCTTCATGATGGTCTTTAAAATCTTTATACCGTCCGGGCCTCTGTCTATAGCGTCCCCGAGTACGAAAAGCGTATCATCGTCGGAAAAATTAATCTGCTTTAACATGTTCATGAAAGCATCATATTGACCGTGAATATCACTTAAAACGTATGTACTCATCTCTTTTCTATCCCCTTAAACTTCACAAATATCAGTCACATCTACCAGGATGACGGGCCTTATTCCCATGGGCACGTCAAGTCTCCAGTTTTTAAGCATTCCGGCCTGGATTGACTGACCGTCGCAGCTCTCACCGTAAGTGAAAGTTCCGTTATATTCGTTAACCGTTCCTCGGGTTCTAAGTCCGTAACCCATCGGAAGGCTTTCGTTTATCTTCTTGGCATCCGCAAACTGCGAGAAGTAGCACGGTGCCTGCTCTTCGAAAAGTTTTAAGGAATTGTTTGCTCTCACCTGGCCGTTTCTTTCGTCGTAGCCGTTGATCATTTCTTCGACGCTCGGCAGGAACACGCGGTCGTAAGTGGTTTTGTCCGTAAAAGTAGAAATAGGAGTTCTGATTTCTTTTATGATGATTCGCTCCTGCTCCTCCTTCGAGAATGCTTCCTGGAAGAAGTCACGGTTTAACCACTCTCTGATGCCGCTTGATTCCCATACGATACCTGTACGAATCTTGCCGATTTCACGGTCGGTCATATCCATGTAGTCCCTGTCATCAAAGAGCTGATAATCAAGCACGTACTCGGACTGCAGAATCATTGTGTTGCCTTTCTGCTGTCTGATAACCCAAGGGATCTCGGTGTACTCAAAGTATCTGTATTTTCTGGAATCTTCCTTAATCTTGGCTCTGTTAACGTTTCTGTAATCCCTGCTCATAAGGGCTGAGGCAACGTTAAATCTCTTGAATTTTGCGCCCTTAATCATCGTCGAATCAACGAGATCGTAGGTAGCGTAAATGATATCTGTCGTAAGTCTCGAACCGGAAACTTCATTCATCGGATAATGTCCGAACCAAACTCTTCTGTTCTTCTTGTCGTAAAGCATCTGAGTGTTGATGGTCGGGAAGTAAACGGGCTCGTTCTTTTTGTTCATCTCTTCCTGTGAGAAACCGTAGAGCGAACGGCGAAGCTGGCCCATATCCTGCTGTCTGTCGGCGCACTGCATGTTCATGCCCTTCATGATGGCATCCGCTACACGCTGGTCGATCTGGATATTGTAATCCGTGATCGGTGTCAGCGGTTCGTTCATACTTCTCCTAAAAGCATCGGTCGGAATATCGCCTGTAATCATGCAGTACATGGTCGCGCAGATACCGTAAACGTCGGTCCAGGGTCCCTGTCCTTCGCCAACCATCTGCTCTAAGGGCGCATATCCGAATTTGCCGAAGTAAACCTGTGCGGTACGGTTATTAAGCTTTTTCGTCGCACCGAAATCAATCACCTTGATGCTTCCGTCCGAATCAAGCATGATGTTTTCGGGCGAAATATCACGGTGTATCAATCCCGCTTTATGAATTTCTTCCATGGAAACGATAACGGGCTTCATAAGGGAGAGCGTCTGCTCTACAGACAGATGTCCGCCGTTATTGTCGATAAATCTTCTAAGTGTGCCGCCTTCGAGATACTCCATTACCATGTATCCGGTATTGTTGGCATAGAAAAGCTCTTTAATCGAAACGATACCGGGATATTTCGCAAACTGTGCGAGCATTCTCGACTCGCGAAGGAATGCTTTAAGCTCAGTCTGGAACTCTTCTTCCGTGGTATCACCCGCAACGATTAAAGATCCGTCTTCTTTTCTTTCTACCATTTCATCGGGAAAGAACTCTTTGATAGCAACTCTGTATTCGAGCAGCATATCAAAACCGATGTACGTGATTCCGAAACTTCCCATACCGAGAATATTACCGATAAGGAATTTGCCGTTTAAAATCGTACCCGGCTCAAGTGCTCTTCCGAATGTTTTTACCCCTTTTTTCGGCTTGCCGCACACAGGACAAAAGTCTTCTTCTTTTGTCATATGCATGCAGCTTAAACACATTTTTTTAATCTCTGATATTTCCATACATTATCCCCTTGATTTATGTCACGTCAGGCTTCTTCCATAGCCTGCTTTGTGTCGTT
>CAMYYF010000124.1:0-4637 GCA_947303375.1 uncultured Lachnospiraceae bacterium | reverse complement strand
AGATAGTCTTTTACCTTGTTCCATACATATATCCTGATGGAACGAAGATTCGGTCTTTTATATTCCGGAAGTTCTATCAAAAGATTGTTTTTGTTTTTCTTCTTGTCAAAAAGATTTGCAATAAATGCCGTTGCAAGCGCAACAAGTATTCCGAGCACATACATCGAGAAGCTTACCACGGCTGCCCATTTCCCAAAGAACAGTCCCGAAAACAGAACGTATATCGGGAGTCTCGCCGAACATGACATAAAAGGAGTGATAAGCATCGTTCTTCTTCTGTCCTTGGGCGTCTCCAGCGCTCTCGTTGCCATTACTGCGGGAACTGTACATCCGAATCCTAAAATCATCGGAAGAAAGGCTTTGCCGGATAATCCGAGTTTACCCATAATTCCGTCCATTACATAAGCAACTCTTGCCATATATCCGGAGTCTTCGAGTACGGCAAGTGCAATAAACAATATGATGATATTGGGCAGGAAAGTAAGTATTCCTCCGACACCGGCTATAATTCCGTCTACAACAAGTCCTTTTAACCAGAATGCCACATGCATATTGTCAAAAAGAATCGATACATTCTGCTGAAGCCAGTCCAGGAACATTTCAAGGAAACCTTTAATCCAGTCACCCAGTGTAAATGTCAAAAGAAATACGAGTGCCATGATTATAAGGAAACACGGTACACCGAATACGGGATGTGTAAGAATTGCATCAATTCTGTCCGTTCCCGCTTCCTTGGCCGATTTATTGAAGAGGCATTCTTTTATGATGTCGTCTATATATGAATACTTTGCCTGAATAATCTGTCTTGAATAGCTTTTATCAACGATTCTAGAAACATCCACAGGATGCTCTTCGGATACTTCCTCATCGTCTTCCAGAAGTTTGATTGCATGCCATCTGGCCGAAGAATGGTTCGGATACTTGGCTGCCATAATAACTTCGAGCTTTTTGATTTTATCTTCCAGAGCATCACTGTAGGAAAATACTTCACCTAATGTGACTGCTTCCTTGTGATGAATGATAGCGTGTAAAAGAATATCAAGTCCGCGTTTTTTAATAGCTGAAACGGGAACTATGGGAATATCGCAAAGCATTTCGGGAAGACGGTGCATATCTATTTCCATGCCACGCTCTTCCACCACATCCATCATGTTTAAAGCCATGACAATGGGTTTGCCGAGTTCGAGTAACTGGAGTGTTAAATACAGATTTCTCTCAAGGCTCGATGCATCAACCACATTAACGATTACTTCGATGTCGTCGTCGAGAATACAGTTTCTCGTAACCTTCTCTTCTATCGTATATGTTGAAAGCGAATAAATACCGGGAGTGTCGATAAGAATCAGTTTTTCGTCTTCAAATTCGACGGTGCCTTCTTTTTTCTCGACTGTAACTCCGGGCCAGTTGGCAACTTTTAATCTCGCACCGGTGATTGCATTAAAAAGCGTTGTTTTTCCGCAGTTTGGGTTGCCAACGAATGCTACATGAAAACCATTTGGATGTTCTCTCATTTTACGACCTCCTTTATCTCGATATTGGAGGTAATATGCTTGCCCAAAGCCAGTCTCGTGCCACGGATTTTCACAATCAGTGCACCCGACCTTTTTCTGGTAAGCACGCAAACGGGAGTACCTTCATTGATGCCGAGCGCTTCAAGCCTTCTTGAAATAGGATTTTCAAGAAAGATATTCTCAACCGTATATTCTTTTTTCAGTTCGGCGTCCCAAAGTTTAATATTATCCATACTATTTTCTTCTTCTTAAAATAAGAATCACAAATCCCGTTATGATAAGTGCAAGAGGTGCTACGACACAGTATATCGCAACATAGAAAAGAACCATGCTCCTGCTGACAACTATCTGATCGTATGTAAGATCTTTGACCGGAATTGTTGTTACAAGTGAATTGTCCACAAGCTTCTTGGCCGCATCGATAACCAGATCCGAGTTACCGTGCGAAACTATGCTGTCAACCTGATCGTAAATGAATACTCCCGATCCGATAATAACTATATCAGCGGTTTCTCCGGTGGCGTTATTGGTTTTGCTGATATGAACGCCCAGAGAGAAAGGTCCTTCTTTGTCTCCGTCTTCCTTACTTATACCGTTCTCGGAGAATATACTCTTTTCATATGCCGAAGAACTGGATGTGAAAATATCTTCGATACTTGTATCTGCGGGAATATTATCATAATCATATTCAAGTCCTCTCGAAAGACAGAGAAGATTCATTTTCCTGTTGCTGATGGTATAAGGAGACATAGCTTCGGGTACCGCAAGAATCCATGAAGGATCATCGGGAGTAAGCAGATATCTGTAATCTCCTTCAAGAATGGTACCATCAGTTACTTTAACGCCGAGCCATCCGATAAATTCATCATAATTCTTACAATCCGAATCTTCGGTTGCGGCAGTCATAATAATCTTACCGCCCTTGTTGACGTACGCTTTAATAGCATCAATATCAAGGCTGTCAAGATCCGATGCAGGACAGTTTATTACAAGGATGTCGCAGTCATCGGGAACCGCCTTGCCATAGAGATAAAGTTCGGTAAATGAATAACCAACTTTTCTTAAAGCTTCGGTAATATATTCAGGCATGGGAAGCTCGTCATGTCCTAAAAGACAGTAAACTTTTATCTGATTGTCGCCATTTATCATGGAGCTGATTGCTGCAGTAATCTGGCCTTCAACATCTATACCTGTAATGTTCTGCGAGTATGAATAGTAATCAATTGTGTATTCAAACATATCATAGTAATCGATAACCCTGGACTGATCTCCCATGGTAACGATAACTGAATTGTAATTAAGTGCAGAATCCGTGAAATTAGCAGCAAATTCGGGATATTCGGAAACAGGTTTGTAAACAACTTTTACGTGCTTTGAATACGAATCATATGAATTAATATAATGCTTTATCGTGTTATCAACATCCTCTTCGGAAGAAATTACGTAAATGGTTACATCTTCATTCAAACTGTCGAGAACCGCCTTACTTTCATCGGTAATCTTATACATGCCGTTCTTTGTGATATCAAATTCGGTATACTTTGTCGGTATGTATGTACATCCGATGTTAACTCCGATAATAGCTGCAATGATTACAAACGGAAGCAGATTCGAAAAGAAAAATCTGTTTTTGCCCATTGCCGAAAGCTGTACGGAATTCTTCGCAAATACCTTATATGAAAGAATAAGGAATATTGCGATAACCGAAATCATATAGAGAATGTCTTTTAAATCAAGTACGCCTGATACAAGCCCGTCAAAGGGTGCAAATATATCGGTGATTGCAAAGATTTTCGTGATAACCTTGTCAGCACCGAAAATAGCACTGCAAAAACCTGGAACTATCATTGTAAAAATATATACAGTATATGTAAATATCGCAGCAAGGAACTGATGCTCTGTAATACTGGATAAGAACATGCCTATTGCTATGCACTGACATCCGAAAAGGAAAAATCCGCCAAGTGAAGCGATTGTTTCAAGCACGGGAATGCTTCCGTAAATAGCCATTATTCCTACACCTACAGTGCAAATTGCTGTACCTATGAGCATAATCAGGCAGAGCGCAAGGAATTTCCCGATGATAACAGAAGCCAATGGTATAGGAGCCGTTATCAAAAACTGATCGGTTTTCTGTCTTTTCTCTTCTGCCAAAATTCTCATTGTAAGAAGGGGCAGGATAAAAATCAGGACAATAATCAAAGAGTTTAACGAATCGCTGATATAGGGCGAACCATACTGTATATTGTAACCGACAAAAAATGCGCCTTCAAAGAATGTGAATACCGCAAGGAAAATCCATCCAAAGAGCGATTTGAAATATGATCTTAATTCTTTTAATAAAATTGCTGTCATTTTTCTATTCCTCCTTGGAATCGCTGTCCGATTCTTCCGCTGTATCTTCATCGGAGCCAGACACCTCTTCGGTGTCAGGCACCTCTTCAGTTTCTTCCTTATCGGCAAAAACCTCGTCCAGATCGGCGCCCTCTCTTATGGCCTTAAGTTCAGCCTCGTAAGCTTCGTCCGCCTCTTTTACGAGGGTTAAATAAATATCCTCAAGCGTGGATGTCTCTTCGCTCATTTCAAGGATTAAAAGCCTTGCATCCGAAAGTGCAAAGGAAACCTCTTCCCTGACATCCTTTGCAGGATCGCAGGTAACTTCAAAGAGACAGCTCTCGCCCTTGTCCTCGATAAATTTAACATCTTCAAGAGAATCAATGCTTTTAAGGACTTCTTCGATTTTTTCTTTATCGCCCTTAACATTGATTTTGATGGTCTTGACGTTTTTATGATTTTTCAAAAGATTTTCCGTGGTATCGCATGCAATCATTCGGCCGTTGGCAATCATTAAAACTTCATCGCATGTGGCTGAAATCTCGGATAAAATATGCGAAGAAAGAATAACCGTATGGTCACCCTTAAGTGATTTGATTAAGTTTCTGACTTCGATAATCTGCTCCGGATCGAGACCGACCGTCGGTTCATCGAGAATAATAACCTTGGGACTGCCGAGAATAGCCTGAGCTATGCCAACTCTCTGCTTGTAACCTTTGGATAAATGCTTTATTAATCTGCCGGACATATCCAGAATGTCCGTAGCTTTCATAACGCGTTCTATCTCTTCGG
>CAMYYF010000123.1:0-4669 GCA_947303375.1 uncultured Lachnospiraceae bacterium | reverse complement strand
ATAAATCCCGTCGGGCAGCCGGCGGGATTTTTAGATTTATTTAATGGAAAAATAAGCGCTCTTATGGTATTATTTTTTTTGTAAATAACAGTGCCCGGCTCCCGAAGGGTGCCTGGCTCTGAAAAAGGGATTATAAGTCATGGAATGTTATCTTGACAATTCGGCCACAACGAAAGCTTTCGATGAAGTCATCGAAGCCGTAAAGTCCGAAATGAGCGAATATTACGGCAACCCCTCAAGCATGCATATAAAGGGTTTTGAAGCCGAAAAGAAAATAAAAGAAACGACAAAAATAATCGCTTCCACCTTAAAGTGTGACGAGAGCGAGATTATATATACATCGGGCGGTACCGAAGCCGACAATATGGCTTTAATCGGTATTGCAAGAGCGTATAAAAGAAGCGGAAAACATATCATCACTTCTTCAATTGAGCATGCTGCAATTCTTCAGAGTGCAGAGTTTCTTAAAGAAGAAGGTTATGAAATAACATATCTTTCGACCGATTCAAACGGCGTTGTAAACCTTGAAGAACTGGAAAATTCCATCAGAGAAGATACGATTCTTGTTTCCGTTATGGGCGTAAACAACGAGATCGGAACAGTTGAGCCTATTGAGAAAATATCCGAGATTATCAAAAAGAAAAATCCCAATACTCTTTTCCATGTGGATGCCGTACAGGCGTACGGAAAGATTAAACTCATTCCCAAGAAAATGGGTATTGATTTACTCAGTGTAAGCGGTCATAAAATACACGGTCCCAAGGGAATCGGTTTTCTTTATGTATCTTATAAAATAAAAATCAAGCCGATTATTTTCGGCGGCGGACAGCAAAAGAATATGCGAAGCGGTACCGAAAATGTATGCGGTATCATGGGACTTGGCGCAGCGGTTAAAAAGATATTTGATAATTTCGACGAAGACACCTCACGCATGAGGGAACTTCGCGAAAGAATGATAAAAGGCCTTACAGAGTGCGAAGGCGTTACAATAAACGGTGCGGATTTTGAAAACAGTGCACCTCACATTGTCAGTGCTTCCGTAAAAGGCGTAAGAGCAGAAGTCTTACTTCATTCACTCGAAGAAAAGGGAATTTATATTTCTTCGGGCAGCGCCTGCGCATCCAACAAACCTGCGGTTTCTGCCACCCTAAAGGCCATCGGCGTTGACAAGGACCTTCTTGATTCAACAGTCAGATTCAGTTTTTCGGTACTTACTACAAAAGACGAAATAGATTATGCACTTGAAAATTTCAAAGAAACGATAGAAAAATTAAGGCTTTATGTAAGACGTTAAAGGAGAGAGCATGTTACCTTTTTCCACCACAATGGTGCTTAGTTTAATCGAATTTTTCTGCGTGGTTGTACTTCACGTTATATATGCGTTCGGCCATTTCGGAATTGAAGAAACGCTTCTTTCCGCAATAGGTTTTATTCCTATTCTTTTAACAGTACTTCTTTTCAGACTGGTCAAAAAAGAGTCGATTATCATCAGAGTGTTCTATATTTCCATGCTTATCGCAAGCTACTTTATTGCATGGAAAATTCAGACTCTCGGTATGTTAATCATGGTTTATTTCGCCGGCGCATTAATGATTGCTTTGCACTCTAACCGAAAGCTCATGCTCGAGTATTCGATTGTATCCGCAGTTATTTTAATTGCAATGGCGATTTTCCAGATGGATGCAATCGACAAGGTCTGCCCTTCGCAGATTTATTACATTTACCTGATTCTGTATGCATTCGGTATGGTGACGTTGGTCTTTATGGCGAGCGGTATCAAAAATTACAAGCAGAAGATGGAAGAAAAACAGGTTGAAGCGCAGAATGCTCTTGAAGCAAAAAGCAACTTCCTAGCAAATATGTCCCATGAAATCAGAACGCCTATGAACGCAATCTGCGGTATGGCACAGCTTCTCTCCGAGAGAGAACTCGGGGATGAAGAGACTGAATATATTGAGACAATTCAGAAGTCCAGCGAGAGTCTTTTATCAATCATCAACGAAATCCTTGACTTCTCCAAGATTGATTCCGGTAAGATGGAAATTAACGAAGAAGAATACCACTTCAATTCGCTTATCCACGATGTATTAAGTATCATCGAATTCAGACTAAAAGACAAATCCGTCAAGCTGATAACCGAGATTAATCCAAACATTCCGAGAATAATGATCGGTGATGAACTTCGTATCAGACAGATTTTAATCAACCTTTTAAACAACGCCGTAAACTTCACCCACCGAGGCAGCATTACTCTAAAAATTGTCTGGGTTCCCCAGGGAATCGACAAGGGTGTCCTCGAAGTGGAAGTAAAAGATACAGGTATCGGTATTTCCGAAGAAAACATGGGCAAACTCTTCAAGGCCTTCGGACAGATTGATACCAGAAAAAACAGAAACGTTGAAGGTACAGGTCTTGGTCTTGCGATTTCCAAGAACTTACTTGAACTCATGGGCGGCGGTATCTGGGCAACCAGTACACCCGATTACGGTTCGACCTTCAGCTTCTCGCTTCCTCAGAAAGTTAAGGACGGAAGACCTTCGAACTATAAAAACGATCACAATATCGTTATCAGACAAAACGACGAATTTAAGATTTCCTTTAAGGCGCCTACTGCACGTGTAATGATTGTAGACGATAACAAGGTTAACCTTTTGGTTGCTTTTGAAATCATGAAAAGATTCGGCTTCGAAGCAACTACTATCGATAACGGCGCAGAAGCCTTTAACAGAATCGACGAACATCTTGTAACCTATGATATTATTTTCATGGATCATATGATGCCTTTTATGGACGGTGTTGAAACCACCATGAAGATAAGAGCGCTGGATTCGCAGTATGCGAAAGAAATCCCCATCATTGCTCTTACCGCAAATGCAATAAAAGGAGTGGAAAAACAGTTCAAGGATGCGGGCATGAACGATTATCTTTCAAAGCCCATCCATGTCGATCAGTTAAACGATATCTTAAAGAGATGGCTTCCTCTTGAAAAGCAGATTCGTGTTGTAGACGGCGAAGAAATGAAGCCCGTTCCTTCCAGCAACGCCAAGACAAAGGAACAGAGAGAAGAGGATATTCTTTTCTCAATCAAAGGCATCAATCCCGAGACAGGTATCAGAAACTGTGGCGGAAACAGAAATGTTTATATACAGATTCTGCGTACTTTTTCATCGTCCAATCTTGCTGCCGGACTTGAGTCCTACTATGAAGATTCTGACTGGAAAAACTACGAGGTTATTGCTCATTCCGTAAAAGGAGCCTGCCGTAATATCGGTGCAAATGAAATCGGCGAAAAGGCTTACCAGCTTGAACTTGCAGGCAAAAAGGGCGATGAAACCTTCATCAGGGCAAACCACAATGATTTCTTAAATGAATACAAAGAACTGATAAGTTCAATTACCAAAGCGATTATTACTCTTAACATACATTAATAAAAGCTTTTCTAAAAAGCGCCCGAATGGGCAACCGTCTTGTCAAAAGGCGGTTTTTTTAGTATAATTTATAGGATGCAATAAGCATCGCCAAGGGGGAATTGAAAATGTTCAAGGTTGCGATTTGCGATGATGAAATGACATCATTGATGATTAACCAGGCACTTACCGAGCAGGTATTAGAAGAAGCAAATATCGAATATGAAATTACCACATTCGAAGACATGCAGTCCATGATTAAGGGAGTCTTGGATGATAATGCTGATTTTGATCTTCTTTTATCAGACATACTTGCGGTAGGAATGAACGGAATCGAAGCGGCTGAGGAAATCAGAAGACTCGGTGATAAACTGCCGATAGTATTTATTTCTTCAACAGCTGAATTTGCTCTGGACGGATATCGTGTAAATGCGCTCAGATATTTACAGAAGCCGGTCCAGATAGACAAGTTAAAAGAAGCGATTCTCGAAGCATATGCAGCCAAGGGCTCCAAGAAAAAAGAGTATCTTTCTTTCCAGGTTGCAGACAGATTTTACAAGGTCAACCTTGATGACATTGTTTATCTTGAGAGTATGGGAAGAGATACATACGTGGTTACCAAGACGGAAACAATCTGCGTTCATGCGAAGTTCTCAGATATGGAACAGCAGGTTCCCGCAGACAGATTTGTCAGATGCCACAGATCATACATTATCAATCTGTCCGAAGTAAAGGACATAGCAAGATACAGATTTTTAACTAAGAACGGTATAGAGATTCCTATCAGTCAGCTTCAGTATACCGACGTTAAAAAAGATTTTATAGAATTCGAGCAGTAAAACAGTTATGACAGACACATATTTAATCAAGTACGGTGAGATTTTTTTAAAGGGCAAAAACAGATTTATTTTTGAAGATGCGCTCGTAAACAGAATTACCGAAGCCGTAGAAAAGGTAGAGGGAAGATTTAAGGTTTATAAATATCTTTCCAGAGTCTATGTTGAATGTAAAAGCGATTTTGATGAAGAAGAATTAATCGCAGCACTTAAAAAAGTATTCGGTATTACGGCAATATGTCCGGTTCGCGTACTTGAAGACAAGGGATTTGACGATCTAAAAGAGCAGCTCGTAAAATATGTGGCTGAAGTTCATCCCGAAGCGAATTTTACTTTTAAGATGCTTTGCAAGAGAGCAAGAAAGAATTATCCGCTCAATTCACAGGAAATGAACTGTGCACTCGGTGAAGTGCTTCTTGACAGTTA
>CAMYYF010000122.1:0-4679 GCA_947303375.1 uncultured Lachnospiraceae bacterium | reverse complement strand
TATATACTGAAATCCGAATTGTATCCTAAAAGATCAATATGACGTCTTAAAATACGTGCGCATGTGGAATGAAAAGTCGAAACCCATATCGAATCCGCACCGAATCCGACTATGTCATCCACTCTCTTTCTCATTTCTTCCGCAGCTTTGTTCGTAAAAGTAATCGCAAGTATGTTGTAAGGGGAAATCCCCATATCAATCATATGCGCTATTCTGTATGTAATTACTCTGGTCTTTCCCGAGCCCGCACCTGCTAATATAAGCAGCGGTCCTTCCGTCTGCATTACGGCTTCATACTGCTCGGGGTTTAAAAATCTCTCTAAATTCATCTATGTTATAATTCCTTATTATCTGAAAAATATAATAAAAAACATATTGTAAAATGAAGCACATATACTTTGTTATTTTACCATAATACAGAAGTTTTTAAAAGGCGAAGAAATGCTCATAAAAGAAAAAGAGCCGGGCGCATAAGCACCCGGCAAATAACCATATTAAATTTACATTGAGTAAGCAGCCTCGGGATCTACGAGTGAAAGCCCTGCTTTCTTTACTGCATCATATCCTTTGTCGATATCGGAGCATTTGATAATCATTGAGCCTGCTTCACGGCTTGAGTTAAGTGTGTACATATACTCAATATTGATGCCTTCTTCGGCAAACATCTTGGTAAGGCGGTTAAGGGAACCTGCCTTCTGTTCCATGCTGATTGCAAGAACATCCGTAAGTCTTGCAAGACATCCTTCTTCTTTTAGGACTTTTTTAGCCGCATCGGGATCGGATACAATCATTCTGATAACACCGTATTCGCTTGTATCCGCTAGTGAAAGACATACGATATTGATATTGTTCTTTGCAAGAATATCCGTTACGCTGTCAAGTCTTCCTTCTCTGTTTTCAAGAAATACCGTCAACTGTTTTAAATACATATCTTCACCCCCTAATCTACTAATACACGTTTGTCGATTACACGCTTTGATTTGCCTTCAAAACGATCAAGGCTTCTCGGCTCAACCAGTTTAACCTTAACGGCAATAAGAAGTGCACTCTGCAAAGCGGCTGAAATCTTCTTGGTGAGAGCTTCCATTTCTCTGATTTCATCGGAGAATACGTTCTCGTCAACCTCTACCCTTACTTCGAGTGTATCAAGGTTGTTTACACGGTCAACTATCATCTGATAATGAGGAGTTACTCCTTCGATTTCAAGTAACGCTGTTTCTACCTGTGAAGGGAATACGTTTACGCCGCGGATGATAAGCATATCGTCGCTTCTACCCTTGAATTTGGCAATTCTCGGAGTTGTACGTCCGCATTCGCATACAGAATGATCGATGCTTGTAAGGTCTTTTGTACGATAACGGATTAAAGGTAATCCTTCCTTGGTAAGAGTGGTAAATACAAGTTCACCAACTTCATTATCGCCAAGAGGATTAAGAGTCTCTTTATCGACGATTTCTGCGTAGAAATGATCTTCCTGAACGTGAAGTCCTTTGTGGAATCCGCAGTCACATGCAACACCCGGTCCGCATACTTCGGATAAACCGTAGATATCGTGTGCGTTAATTCCGAGTTTCTCTTCTATCTGCAGTCTCATCTTCTCTGTCCAGGGTTCTGCACCACAGATGGCAGTCTTTAATTTGAGCTTGTCTTTTACGCCCATTTCTTCGATAACTTCTGCGATGTGAAGAAGATAGGACGGCGTACATGCTATAGCTGTTACACCAAAATCTTCCATCATGGTGACAAGTCTTTTGGTATTACCGGTTGACATGGGAACTGTCATACATCCTAAATTTTCAGCGCCGTAATGAAGGCCCAAACCGCCTGTGAAAAGACCATAGCCGTATGCAACCTGAATCATGTCTTCTTTGCTGATACCGCACATCACAAGATCTCTTGCAACGCATTCCTGCCAGTTTTCAATATCCCTTCTTGTATATGCTACTACGGTAGCCTTGCCTGTAGTTCCGCTAGATGCATGTACACGTACTATCTGTGAACGCGGTACTGCAAGAAGTCCGAAAGGATAATTGTCTCTTAAGTCATTCTTGGTTGTAAAAGGAAGTTTTGTAATATCTTCGATACCGTTAATATCACCGGGTTCAAGACCTATTTCCTGCATCTTTTTACGATAAAATTCAACATTGTGATAAACGTTTGAGACGAGTTTTTTAAGTCTCACACCCTGCATGTTGGCCATCTCGTCACGGCTCATGCATTCTTTTGCTTCATTCCAAATCATACTTTTTTCCTCATTTTTCCGGAATAATTTGTTTACGCATCCTTTACAGGTTTCACGCCCTGTAAAATATAAAAATCTTCCTTTTTTTTACAAATTATAAGTTGTAACCTGCTTCAAATGCAGCTTTGTTGATATCGATGGTCTTTGCGGGAACCGTCTTTTCGATAACCTTTAACCATTCATCCTTCTCAAAATCCATATGCTTTGCAGCAATACCTACGATGATTGTGTTGAATACTCTTGCATTGCCGATCTTTTTAGCCTCAGCCATAGCATCGATATCAATTACTTTGTATTTTTTCTTTAAATCTTCGATGATGTTCTCGGGATATTCTGCTGCCCCTGTAAGAACTGTCATGGGATCGATTCTCTGATCGTTTACTATAAGTACACCGTCTTTTTTGAGAAAATGAGCATAACGTAAAGCTTCAAGTCTCTCAAATGCGATAAGAACGTCTGCGCAGCCTTCTTCTACGATGGGCTCATACACCTTTTCGCCGTAACGAACGAAAGTAACTACGGAACCGCCACGCTGTGCCATACCATGAACTTCTGAAAGCTTAACATCATATCCTGCGTCTGTGATGACACCGCCTAATATTCTGCTTGTAAGCAAAGTACCCTGACCGCCTACACCTACTATCATAATACTCTTTGTTTCCATGCTTACACCTCTCTTGTCTCGATTGCACCGAATTTACATCTTGATGCGCAAAGTCCGCAGCCGTTACACATTGTATCGTCAATCTTGATTGTACCGTCAGCATTCTTGCTCATAGCGGGACAACCGGGCTTTAAGCATACGCCGCATTTCTTGCACTTGTCGGGAATCGCATAACATTTTTTATGAGATATATTTGTTTTAAGAAGTGCGCAGGGAGCCTGAGAAATAATAACAGATACCGCATCTCTTGCAACTTCTTCTTTGATTGTTGCTTTAAGTTTCTCTGTATCAAAAGCATTTACAACCGATACATGCTCTACACCGAGTGCATGGCAAAGGTCGATTAAATCAACTGCATATGTTGCTTCACCGCTTAATGTCTTACCTGTAGCGGCGTGATCCTGATGACCTGTCATACCTGTGGTTGAGTTATCTACAATGATAACAGTACCTGTTGCCTTGTTGTATACCATGTTAAGAAGTGAGTTGATACCTGTATGAAGGAATGTCGAATCACCGATAACAGCAACCCAGTTCTTGATATAATCTTTGCCTTTGGCTTTTTCCATACCGTGAAGAGTTGATATGGATGAACCCATACAAACGGTCGTATCGATTACGTTAAGGGGTGCTACAGCGCCCAAAGTGTAACAGCCGATATCTCCTGCTGCATGAAGTTTAAGCTCATTTAAAACGGTAAATGTGCTTCTGTGAGGACATCCGGGGCAAAGAATGGGAGGTCTTGCGGGAACCTTTGCAGGCTCGTCTGTATTAACCTCTTCTCCTAAAACAGCCTTTCTGAGCATATTGGCTGAATACTCGCCCTGAACAGTAAGGATATCTTTGCCGTGGCACTTAATGCCCCAGGACTTAACCTGCTCTTCGATAAGTGGCTCGAGTTCTTCTATTACGTAAAGTGTATCTACTTTTGATGCAAAATCTTCAATAAGCTTCTGAGGAAGAGGATGAACCAGACCAAGCTTAAGTACAGAGGCGTTGGGAAGCGCTTCTTTTACGTACTGATAAGGAATACCGGATGTGATTACACCGATCTTGGTATCGTTCATTTCAACCTTGTTGATGGGAAGTGTGCAGGCATCTGCTGCCATGTCTTTAAGTCTCTTCTCAACAAATACGTGTCTGCCCTTAGCCATAGCAGGCATCATAACGTTCTTGGGAACGCATCTTTCATAAGGCTTATCTTCCACTTCTACTCTGTCGCAAAGTTCAACTACGCCCTGGCTGTGAGCAAGACGTGTGGTTGTTCTGATCATGATGGGACAGTCATATTTTTCCGATAATTCAAATGCGAGTTTGGTGAATTCTTTGGCTTCGGAAGAATCCGAAGGTTCAAGAACGGGAACCTGTGCTACTCTTGCAACACATCTTGAATCCTGTTCGTTCTGTGATGAGTAAAGACCGGGGTCGTCGGCAGCAACAAGCACGAGTCCGCCGTTAACTCCGATGTAAGATACTGTGTAAAGAGGGTCTGATGCAACGTTTACACCGACCATTTTCATTGAGCAGAGTGCTCTTGCACCGCTCATGGAAGCACCGATTGCTACTTCCATTGCCACCTTTTCGTTAGGTGACCATTCTGCGTATATTTCAGGATATTTGACTATGTTTTCGCTTATTTCGGTACTGGGTGTGCCGGGATAAGCAGAAGACACTTTGACGCCTGCTTCATATGCACCGCGGGCGATAGCCTCGTTTCCGAGCATAATCTTTTTTTCCATTTTTATTCCTCCGTTAAATTGCCGTACTAAACTA
>CAMYYF010000121.1:0-4684 GCA_947303375.1 uncultured Lachnospiraceae bacterium | reverse complement strand
GCCGATATGGCAGGACTTATGCGTGGCGACATCATTACCGAATTTGAAGGCGATTCCATTGTATCAATGGCTGAATTTAAAAAGTATCTGGCTTCGTATGCAAAGGGCAGCAAAGTCCATATTACCTACGAAAGATACAACGGAACCGAGTATGAAGAGTTTACGATTGAAGTAACGCTTCAGGGCAAATAAAAGAGACTAATCAGGAGACAAAATGAACAACGAATACGAAGATATCTGTTCGGTCTGCCACAGAACCGAAAGTGTAGCGGGGAAAATGCTTAAAATGTCCGACTCACTCTGCATATGCATTGACTGCCTGCAAAAGAGCACAGACATGTTAAATCAATCCCCTTATAAGGATATGCTTGGAATGGATCCCGCAACTTTGGCCGGAATGTTTCCGGGAATGGGTGGCGTAAATCCTAACGAAGCACCGACAGGTATTAAAGAAAACAAAACTGAAGAAGAGGCAACAATCATAAAAGAAGCAGGCGAAGACGAGCCTGAAAAGAAGGAAGAAAAGAAGGACGATAAGCCTAAAGGTCCGGCTACTCCTCACGGTACATTTTTCTTAAATCTTAACGATTTGATGGGTGGAAATATCAATCCCAGAACTAAGATTAAGAAGAGAAATCCGGACGAGAAAAAAGAGCCCATTATCAAGCTTAAGGATATTCCTGCGCCTCACAAATTAAAGGCTAAGCTTGATGAATATGTAATAGGTCAGGAAGAAGCCAAAAAGATCTTATCCGTTGCCGTTTACAACCATTATAAAAGAGTTGCAACCGACACAATGGATGAGATTGAGATAGAGAAATCAAACATTTTAATGCTCGGTCCCACAGGTTGCGGCAAGACTTATATCGTAAAGACTCTTGCTAAGCTTCTTGATGTGCCTCTTGCAATCGCCGATGCGACGGCACTTACCGAAGCGGGTTATATAGGCGATGATATCGAAAGCGTTGTAAGCAAGCTCCTTGCTGCAGCAGACAACGATGTGGATAAGGCAGAATGCGGCATTATCTTTGTCGATGAAATCGACAAGCTTGCAAAGAAACCCAACACCAATCACCGTGATGTGTCTGGGGAATCGGTTCAGCAGGGAATGTTAAAACTTCTTGAAGGAGCAGAGATAGAAGTACCCGTAGGTGCTACAAGCAAGAATGCAATGGTTCCGATGACCACTGTTAATACGAGAAATATTCTCTTTATCTGCGGCGGTGCTTTCCCCGATATGGAGGAAATCATCAAAGCACGTCTTACAAAGCAGGCAGGCATTGGTTTTAACAGCGAACTGAAAGACAAGTACGATAAAGATAAAAAACTTCTTCACAAGGTAACCACGGAAGACATTAAAAAGTACGGAATGATTCCCGAATTTGTCGGAAGACTTCCGATTATATGTCCCCTGGACAGCCTGGATGAAGATGCACTCGTAGACATCCTAAAAGAGCCGAAAAACGCAATCTTAAAGCAGTATCAAAAGCTTCTCGAACTCGATGAAGTTAAACTTATTTTTGATGATTCCGCATTAAGAGCCATTGCCAAGAAGGCAAAAGAAAAAGACACGGGTGCGAGAGCGCTTCGTGCCATCATTGAAGAATTCATGCTTGATATTATGTATGAAATTCCAAAGGATGAAAACATAGGTACCGTAACCATCACCGGAGATTACATCGAAGGAAAGGGCGGTCCTATCGTAGAAATCCGTAAATAGCATAACAATGCAGCGACGATTCTTTTACCATGTTTAAAAAGGAGCGTCGATCACACGATACAACGCGGGCACGCTCTCGCTAAGATAAATACGTAGCGGATACTAAGTTCGACTGCGCACTCTGTGCTTGTCTCACTAAGTACCGACGCATTTATATTACCCGCTAATGCATCATGTGGTCGGCGCTCTTAAATTTTCTCTATGAAAAAGAATCGTCGCAGATTCTTAGTTTAATGCCAGACTTGCGTTGGTATAGTTTTTGTTGCCGGTTACATCTTCTCCGAACCACGAAGGAGGATTGAAGGAATTTGCTTCTTCGACAGTTTCAAACTCTACTTCCGCGATTACAAGCCCAGCAAGTTCTCCTTCGAAGAAGTCAAGCTCGATGGTGTATTTTTCGTAAGGGATTAAGTATCGTTTCTTTTTTATGAGCTTTCCGTCGGCTTTTGCGATTAAGTGTTCATAGGATTCTTTGTTAAGCGGAAGATTGTATTCTTCCCTCTCAAGAAACCCTTTTCCTTTATAGGTCAGATAATAGGTATCGTCTTCTTTTCTGACTCTTACAACAGGGTTTACGGATAAGTATCCCTGCTCCAGACATTTATATGTATATGAGTTTAAATCCGGCATTTCTTTTATGATGAATTTTCTTTCAATTTCTTTTCCCATAATAACCTCCAAAACCTGTTTTAATTATAAAAAACATAGATTTTTCTTGTCAAGAATGGGATAATAGTAACCGATAAATATTATGGTGGACTAAAAATCGGAGGGGATTTTTTTGGATTATCAGTTATTTGTAAAAAACTTAAAAAAGCTTGCGTGCGTCGTATCGGTTAAAGTCAATCCCGACGGTACGCATTCAGAGCCCTGCATCGAGGCTGCAAATGATTTATATCTAAAGTCTGTAAATGTGGATCCGAAAGATTTTATTCCGGGTCGTCCTTATTATGAGTACATTTTACGTGACTATAATTTTGAGGCAATGACAGCAAGATGCATATTTGAAAACAGACTCATCCATGCGTATGTGAATGCTGAAAGATACAATTCGTGGATGGATATTTTTATGATGCCCCTGGTTTCCGACAGGGAAGATATCGGCTACAGTCTGTTCTCATATGATATGACTCCGAATACGGAGGCCGACAAATTAAGCGATGTTACAGCGCAGACCGCCGCCCAGGTAATAAAGACCAGCGTAATGCTTCATGAGACACCGGATTTTAAGGCGGCAATGGGAGCGGTTATCGATGATATAAGGAAAGCATGCAAAGCCAACAGATGCTGCATTCTTTTGACGGATTTTAAAAACAGAACAGCATCCGTACTCGCACACAGTATAGCACCCGGTGAAGATGCAAGAAGAATGGAAGACTATCTGGACGATGAATTCTTTAAAATCATCGAATCCTGGAGTGAACTTGTTGCCGGAAGCAACTGCTATATCATTCATGACGAAGCGGATATGGAAGAGTTAAAAAAGATAAACAAACTCTGGTACGATTCGCTTAGGATGGCGCATGTATCAAATCTTGTAATTTATCCGCTTCGAGCCAACAAAGAAACAATCGGATATATCTGGGCAACCAATTTTGATGTATCCGACACACTCAATATCAAGCAGATTCTCGAGATAACAACATTTCTTTTAGCAGCGGAAATAAACAATTATCTCCTGTATGAAAAAATGAAAACGCAGAGCATAACGGATTCTCTGACAAACGTTTTCAATCGTAATGCCATGAACAATATGATTACCGATATTGTAAACGGCGATTACGTAATCAAAAATCCGTACGGCGTTGCTTTTATGGACTTAAACGGTCTTAAAGCAATCAATGACAGTAAAGGTCATCTGGAGGGAGATAAGCTCCTAAAAGATGCGGCAGCACTTCTAAAAGAAAACTTCAAGGATGCTGATATTTACAGAGTCGGCGGAGATGAATTCCTCATAATCGTTGAGAACAAAAAAGAGGAAGAATTCAATGCGCTCATCGACAATATCAGAAAGCTGTCCGACGAATCGGACAGAATCAAATTCGCGATAGGAAGCTGTTTCGTGGATGCTTCGTTTGAAGTCAGAAAAGCTTTGCATATCGCGGACGAAAACATGTATAAGGAAAAAGAAAAGTTCTATGAGAATCACCCTGAATACAACAGAAGGGCTACCGATTTGGAGAGAAACTGTAATCCCAATTCCGAATACAGAAGAAGAATAACCGACTGATAAAAAACGGCATGCTTTGGCACGCCGTTTTTTGAGTATTTCTTTTAAAATATAAGATTTTTATGATATAATATTCTTTTGTAAGGCGTAAAAAAGACGGAGGTAAATATGACTGAAGTAATCGATTTTCTTGAGAGTTTCAACTCGATAACCGTTATTATAAGACTCCTTTTGGCGGCTTTCCTCGGAGGCTGTATAGGACTTGAAAGAGAAAAATACAAGAGACCTGCAGGCTTCAGAACGCATATACTCGTGTGCCTTGGCGCCAGCATGACTTCGCTGATATCTTTGTACATAGTATTTAACATCGGAATTAACACGGATGCTGCGAGAATTCCCGCACAGGTTATTTCTGGCTTAGGTTTTCTCGGCGTCGGAACCATTCTTACCAAAGGCAGGGATCATATCGTCGGACTGACCACCGCGGCAGGTATCTGGGCTGTAGGTGCGATAGGCATCGCTACGGGCTTTGGTTTTTATGTCGGAGCTTGCACATGTACGGTTATAGTTCTTATAGCAACATCGGTTTTATACTCACTTGAAAATGATAAAAAAGAACGCAGAAAAAATGTTGAAATATACATTGAATTAAGAGATGAAAACAAAGTAAATTCCTTCCTTAAGATACTTGAAAAAGATTTTAAGGCTAAGAATTTTATGGTTGTATCTTCAAGAAGCGGCCGTATGGATCATATCGGAATCGAAGCCATCTTTCCCATAAACGGAAGTGATGC
>CAMYYF010000120.1:0-4702 GCA_947303375.1 uncultured Lachnospiraceae bacterium | reverse complement strand
TTCCGGTGTAGTTAAAGTCTACGGTACTGTTCTTTACGTAATACCATGTTCCGTTATACTGAACCAGCGTATTTACGCCCCATACAAGGATACCTTTTTGAACATAATACCAACTTCCGCTATGGTAAACCAGGTTTGAATAGTTCTTTTGTACTGCACTGTTCTTTATGTAATACCATGTGCCATTGTAATTGACCAGGCCTTCAACGCCCCATTTAAGAACGCCTTTTTGAATATAATAATCCGTTCCGCCGTATCCGAAGATTCCCGTGAAATTAAAATCTACTTTGCTGTTCTTTACGTAATACCATGTTCCGTTATACTGAACCAGTGTATTTACTCCCCATACAAGGATGCCTTTTTGAACGTAATACCAGCTTCCGTTGTGGTAAACCAGGTTTGAATAGTTCTTTTGTACTGCACTGTTTTTAAGGTAATACCATGTGCCTGAGACACTTACAAGACCGTCCACACCCCACTTAAGAACGCCTTTTTGGATATAATAATCCGTTCCGCCGTATCCGAAGATTCCCGTGAAATTAAAATCTACTTTGCTGTTCTTTACGTAATACCATGTTCCGTTATACTGTACGAGGGTGTTTACTCCCCATACTATCTCACCCTTTTGAACATAATACCAATTGCCGTCCGTATGATAAACAAGGCCTGTATAATTGGACTGGCGAACGCCATCCTTAAAATAGATCCATTTTCCGTCATCACGCTTAAAAAGTCCGGTTACTTTAGCTGCATTCTTATCCTCATAAACCTGAACGGATATAGTATCACTGACAGATTTGTTTCCGTCTCCCACATCTTTTATGGTGAATTTCAACTCGTATGTTCCCGCGGAATCAAATGTAGTCTCAAATATATGAGTGGTAAGAAACTGTGTTCCGCCGTAAACACCCTGACCGGTCGGCTTTATATAATCCAATTTATACTGGCAATTACTTGTGCCGCCCTGTTTTAACACCGTAAATGTAGCAGGCTTGCCTGCAATTATATTGGAATCATAATTTACATAGAAGTCTGTTAATTCAGCATATATTTCAACATTAAGAGTTAATTCTTTTACGGTGTATGCCTTTTTGGTTTCACTATCAAAATAGTAATACACCTTCGATCCCGATGAATTGAAAGCATAATCACTTCCGGCAGTTCCCGAGACAGGATTTTTCATAAAAAACGCATCGGAATTTGCAGTGTCGCAGAACGCAATATCAACAAGATAGTTCTTATTATCACTCCAATGAAGAATATTCCACATGTGAGGTCCGTTATTTGCATTGCCCGTGACTAAATAGCAATATATTCCCGCATCCGAAAAGGCGGTTTTTTCGCATAAATAAGCGAATCCCTTAGCATATCCTTCGCACACTACCTTTGTATTCGGATCGCCGTCAAATATCCATATCAACTGCCATGGATTGCCGTATTCAAGATTCGAATCGTTTGCAGCATCATAATTATAATCAGTGAGCTGGCAAATCTGATTCTTATAATATTTAACCTTTTCCAAATCGTTGGAATCTTTTGCATTCTCAACTATGGAATTGACTTTATCAATTGCTTTCGAAACAGCTTTCGTTTTAGTTGTGTCTACATAATACACGCCTTTAGTTGAGACATAATCGGCGGAAACTTTAAAATATATGGATAAATTGTCGCCATATAAAGAAATCTTATATACTCCATTCTCAGATGTCTGACGATAACCTATTCCATTGGTTGAACACTGAAGTCCCATCCAATATCTTTCATACGGACAGTCTCTAAGCACCGCCTTAAATATTTCAGATGAATTATAAGTATCAAGTCCGTACTTTTTCTTTATAGCCGTTTTTGCTTCATCACTTAAACCGCCATCACTGTTGACTATTGAAGAAACTCCCAATTCCGCAGCTGTATAAGATTTTTCGGTGTCAATGCCAAGTTCACTAAACTTTAACTCACTTACGCAATACTCCTCTTCGCCGTTAGCAACTCTGACAAAAAGATTTTTTGCTTTTTCATACATCAGCTGGTTTATACCGGAAAGCTTATTGCCGCTCATATTTCCGGAGAAATAAACAGTATTTTTCGAGCCTGAAATCTTCGAATCCAAATAATCATATAAAAGAGAATCATTGTCAAAATCTTCCACATAAAAGATTTCATCTTCGTCTATTTCAATCTCGGAAACGGTCTGAGGAATCTCCACAACTTCTTCAATTTCGGCAGTATCTTCTGCAGCAATTTTATCGGAAAAATCATCCGCTACATCTTCTGAGTTTTCTATATCATCATTTATTTCTTCATCAGAATTCTGAAGAATTACATCTGTTTCATCCTCTGAATTCTCATCAAAATCATTTATTGCATCTTCTGAATTTTCAACTATTTCATTTGTTTCATCATCAGAATTCTCATCAAAATCATTTATTGCATCTTCTGAATTCTCATCATCAGCAACCTCTTCGTCTGTTGACTCCTCAGTACCAGCAATCTCTTCATCTTCCTGAATTGAGTTGTCTGAAAAATCCTCGACAATAAGTTCATCATCCCCCGAATCAATTATCAGGACTTCCTCATCGTTTTCATCATCAAAAGAAGACTCGCTGACAATAGTATTTTCGGCATTGACGGATTCCGGACCCTCATATGCAAGTGCTGTTAAATCAACGCAATAAAAAGCCATAAGCGATGACAAAACAAAACATAATACTCTACTTACTGCTTTCTTCATTCATATCTCCCCTCTGCCACAATATCACGATGGCTTAAACAAAAAACACAGTATTTTACGACAAAATCATTTCCTTTGGAATAATTACGGAACAATCCTTTTTAAAATCGGAATTTTCCTGATAATCCATGTTATGCCGATTGTAGCAAGCACTATTGCAAACGGTGCAGACAGCCTGTAATATATGCTTCTGTTATCGATATCAAACAATCTTATAGCTGCATCATGCATATACCAATGCATCAGGTAAATAGGAAACGTATATCCGGCTATAAATTTAAATACCCGAATAGCTTTTGTCTTGGCTATTAACAATCCTAAATCTTTTAAAATCAAAAACATTCCGACCGAGTACATAACACACGGAAGGGCATTATATCCTTTAAAAAACGAATTAACTCCTCCGTCACGCATAGAATAATAATACGTGCCGAATAAATGAATACAAAAGCCTGCAATCGACAGAAGAATTAACACTATTTTAATTACTTTTTTGGGTGGATAATTGTGAATATAATAGCCAATAACAGGCCAAATAAGATACCCCGCCACAACGCCGGGTCTTAAATCAGACAGATTGTTTACTCCGACAAATTTGTTAACAAACGGAACAGTTACATTGAATATTAATCCGATAATAATCAGGTAAAGAAACAGTTCTTTTCGTTTCTCTTTATGTGTCATTGCAAATAAAGGAATACATAAGTATACCGAGAATAACGGTATAAAGAACCAGTATACCGTGGTGAATTTTGTATTTATAAAGCCGTCAACAATAAATTTAAAAGAAATATCTCCTACAGAAAATCTGTGTGTAAGAAGGGCGTAAGCAAGCCCGATAAAAGACCAGACGAAAAACGGAACGAATGTCTTGTTAAATCTCTTTAACAAATACTCCTTTAAGCTGTATCTGTCACCGTAATCCATTAAAGTAATTCCGGAAATCATAAAAAAGAAAGGAACAGCGAAATAAAAGAAGGTCTCTATAACATTAGCAGTCTTCCAATATCTCCCTGTTGCGGAGAAATTCCAAAAACACCCATTAGTATGCAAAAAGACGACCGCGAAACACGCTATCGTCTGTATAAAATATAAATAATCTATTCTCTCTTTTTCCGTCTTTTCAGCCATAAAAACAAAAACCTATCTTAATATCCGTATATTTGCGCATTTTCTCTCGCATCAATTATTGCTCGCATTATATAAAAATCGGTAGGCGTGGTAATCTTAATATTCTCTGCGGGGCCATCGATCAGATGAAGTTTATAACCATAATGATTCATCAGAGTACATGTATCTATCCAGTTTTCTTCGCCTTTAGATACTGCCTCCTCTTCAACTGAGAGAACATCTTTCAGATAATAACTTTGAGGAGCCTTAGCCACTCTTGAGTTGTTTCTGTCCGGAACTTCACTGATTTTTTTACTTTCTTCTTCCACTACCAAAATTGTCTCGGTAACTTTCGAAGTAGTTATAGCAGATCCGAATTTTTTAACACTGTCAATGTTATCGGTGATAATCTGCTCATTAATCAAAGGTCGCACACCGTCATGAATCAAAACTATTGAATCTTCTGTGGCAAATTCATTAGCTGCCTTTAATCCCAGATAAATAGACATCTGTCCCGTTTTGCCGCCGGCAACGATTCTTTTAACCTTTTTAATGTTATATCTTTCAAGAATCTCTTTACAATAATCAATCCACTCCTCTACGCATACTAAGACAATAGCGTCTATAAGTGGATGATTTTCAAAATGTTCAATTGTATGAATTATAATAGGCTTATTGTGGAGTTCGAGAAATTGTTTTGGTTTTTCAACACTGTTCATTCTCGAACCCACTCCGCCTGCAAATATTAATGCTATGTTCATAAAGAATCTTTAAATAGTTTATTTACTTGCTGTACTGTTCTTGACATTATATTTCTTTCCGTTATAAGTTACGGTTCCGTAATAACCCCATTTAAGTACACCT
>CAMYYF010000119.1:0-4722 GCA_947303375.1 uncultured Lachnospiraceae bacterium | reverse complement strand
TTTTCTCACTGGTTAAAACCATATATTACAAATCAAAGACCGCGAAGAAAGTGCTTAACATTGCATTCTCTGTTGTAGGTGTAGGCTTACTTTGTTCGCTTCCTTTGGCGATGAAGAAAACAGGCAGCAAATCATTTCTTTTGATACTTGTTCTTTTGGCATTTATATGCTTTGTTCCTTTGCTTATTTCCATAGTTTCGAAAAAGGAAATATTCAAAAAGAAAGAAATCAAAGAAACCGACGGAAAGCTTTTCTTACTCGGCGGAATTTATATGACGATATTAACCGGTATCCTCATTCCTTCGGCCGTTATTAAATCTTCGCCGCAGGAATTCGTGGATATCTATCATTTCTTAAATCCGCTCTGGTTTGTCTTAAGTGCCACATGCATTGCGGCAGGACTTTTCTTAGTGTGGTTCTCCGTCTTTTATGGTCTGTTGGATAAAAAGATTAAGAGCATATTAAACGTTGTGATGTGCGTGGTTTGTTTTGTGGCAACCGTAGACTATATGTTCTTTGGCAAAAACAACGTCATCTTAAACAGTGCGCTTGCCTATACCGAAGAATACACGGCTCCGCACAAACTGATTTTGATTAATCTTGCAGTTATACTGGCTGTTGTAGTGGCGGGCGTTGCGATTACTCTTTTGCTCGGCAAAAAGTTAAGAGTGTTAATTATCGCAGGTACTCTTGCAATACTCGGAATGTCGGTGATTAACTGCTCAGCCATTCAAAAAGAAATTAAAGGACTTAAGTCCGTTATCGAATCCGTCAATAAAGAAAAGCCCTCGTTTAACCTAAGCAAAAACGGCAAAAACGTAATCATATTCATGCTTGATCGAGGAATGAACGAATACATCCCTTACTTCGTAAACGAGAAGCCCGAATTAAAAGAAATTTACGACGGATTCTGCTACTATCCCAACACCATTTCTTACGGCCTTTGCACCAATTACGGTGCACCCGCGATATTCGGCGGATATGAGTATACGCCTGAAGAAATGAATGCGAGGGATACCGAACTTTTACGAGACAAACATGACGAAGCACTGAAGGTTATGCCTGCTCTCTTTTATGATGAGGGATATAATGTCACCGTTTGCGATCCTCCTTATGCAGGATACAGCACGGTTCCCGACCTTTCGATATATGACGATTATCCGGAGATAAGAACCTTTATTACCAAGGGCTATTACTGGAATGCACAGAAGGCAAATGTTTCCGACAGAAACTTCAGAAACTTTTTCTGCTATTCGATTACCAAGATTGCGCCTCTGGCAATTCAGAATCATCTTTACAACCACGGTTCGTATAACGAGAGTATAGGCAACAAGAGATTCCTGGATGAAATGAAGAATTCGACGGCGTTAGTAAAGGAAGGCCTTTACAGATGTACGGGTATCAACGAAGAGGTCATGGAGGATTATCTTACCATCTCAAATCTTGTGGATATGACGACGATAAGTGATGACAACTCCGACAACTTCTTAATGCTTGATAACGAGCTTACGCACTGGCCGATTTATTTTAAGGAGCCCGAATACGAAGTTGCATACTTTGTCGACAACGAACAGTACGAAAAAGAGCATGCGGACAGATATACTTTAGACGGCGTAACGCTTGAGATGGAAAATGATGTTCAGATCGGAAGTTATCAGGTAAATATGTGTGCGCTTCTTAAAATCGGTGCATGGCTTGAATACTTAAAAGAGCAGGGCGTTTATGACAACACCAGAATCATCATTGTATCGGACCACGGCAAGTGGGTTTATCACAATGATATGTTCGACCTGGACGGCAGCGGAGACTATGAAACGGATATCGAAAGTTATTATCCGCTTCTGATGATAAAAGACTTTGACAGCCACGGTTTTACTGTGGACGAACAGTTTATGACCAATGCGGATGTTCCGACATACGCACTGGACGGAATCATTGAAAATCCTGTCAATCCTTTTACGGGCAAAGCTATTACAAACGATGCCAAGGAAGGACCGCAGAAGATTTTGGGATCGCACTATCCCGACGTAATCACCAACAACGGAACTGTTTTCATTGACGGAATCTGGTATTCCGTTGAAGACGATATGAGAGATAAAAACAACTGGAAACTTTTAGAAGACAACAGATAGAAAGAGAAAAGTAATGTCGACTGAAAATTTACTGCTTTACATAGACCCCGGAACGGGAAGCATGCTTTTTGCGGTGCTAATCGGTATATTCGGCGCTGTCGGATATATTATCAGAGTGGCCTGGGTAAAGATACGCTTTAAACTTACAAGCGGAAAAAAAGAAGAAATTAAAAGTGACAAAATTCCATACGTTATTTTTTCGGATGATAAAAGATACTGGAACACATTCGAGCCCATCTGCCGTGAATTCAACGAGCGAGGCATAGATGTGGAGTATCTTACGGCGTCCGAGGACGATCCCGGACTTAACGCGGGCTTCGAGCACGTCAAAGCCAGATTCTTAGGAGAGGGAAACAAGGCATTTTCGAAACTTAATTTCCTTAATGCCTCGGTTGTTCTTGCAACAACACCGGGTCTTGAAGTCTATCAGTGGAAGCGCTCGAGAGATGTAGACTATTATATTCACATTCCTCATGCCGCAGGTGAAATCAATTTCTACAGAATGTTCGGCCTCGATTATTACGATGCTGTTTTAATCGCAGGTGATTTCCACGAAAGACAGATCAGAAAACTCGAAGAGATGCGTGGCCTTCCCGCGAAAGACCTTCACATGTGCGGCATCCCTTATATGGATGAGATGGTAAAAAGATTAAAGGCGAGCGGTGAAACTCCCGACCACGAGAGAACGGTTCTTCTCGCACCCACCTGGGGCGAGACTTCGCTTTTTAACAAATTTAAGGGCGAAATCATAAAAGCTTTGCTTGATACCGGATATCACATTATCGTAAGACCGCATCCGCAGTCTTTTACGGCGGAAAAGGAACTGATGGATTCGCTGATGAAAGAATTCCCCGAGTCCGACAGACTTGAATGGAACAGGGACCGCGACAATTTTGAAGTTCTTAAAAGATCCGATATTCTTATCTCCGATTTTTCGGGCGTTGTATTTGACTTTGCGCTTGTTTACGACAAGCCCGTCATTTATACGGATACCGAATTCGATACATCGGCTTACGACCTCTGGTGGCTCGATGAAGATATCTGGACGCTTGGTGCACTTCCTAAACTTGGCAGGATGATTACATCGGATAATCTGTCGGATATTAAGAATCTTATTGATACCTGTATAGAGAGCGACGAGTTCGCAAAGGGCAGGGAGGAAGTAAGAAACGAATGCTGGCAGGAGTACGGTAACGGCACCAAAAATACCGTCGATTATATGATTGCAAAGTACAACGAACTAAAGGAAAAAGAAAGCAAATAAAAGTTGCAAAAACACGAACAAATGTTCTGAATAATATAGACATATGATGAAAAAAATGATATGCTTAACTTCGGCATATCATTTTTATTTGGGTAAAAGAAATGGATTTTAAACTTCATTCGGAATATAAACCTACAGGCGATCAGCCACAGGCCATAAAAGAACTGGTGGAGGGCTTTAAAAAGGGCAATCAGTGCCAGACACTGCTTGGCGTTACGGGCTCCGGTAAGACATTTACAATGGCTAATGTCATCGAAGCATTAAATAAGCCCACGCTGATCATATCACACAACAAAACACTTGCGGGCCAGCTTTACTCGGAGATGAAAGAGTTTTTCCCCGAGAATGCCGTAGAGTATTTTGTTTCGTACTACGATTATTACCAGCCTGAGGCGTATGTTCCTTCGACGGATACTTACATCGAAAAAGATTCGTCGGTAAACGAAGAAATAGACAAGTTAAGACTTTCCGCCACCGCATCCCTTACGGAAAGAAGGGATGTTATTGTTGTGGCTTCCGTTTCGTGCATATACGGCTTAGGTAGCCCCGAAGATTACGAGAGCATGATAATGTCGCTTCGCCCGGGAATGCAGATTGACCGTGATGAAATCATCGCAAGACTCGTTGACATGCAGTATGAGCGTAACGATATGGACCTTACGCGTTCTTCTTTTAGGGTAAGGGGCGATACGCTTGAGATAGCCAAGGCTGAAGGCGGCGAAGGCGTGGTTCGTCTTTCGTTCTGGGGCGATGAGATAGAAGAGATAGCGGAGATTGACCCCGTGACAGGCAAAAAGAAAGCGATTCTTTCGTATGTCGCAATCTTCCCTGCTTCGCACTATGTTATTGCCAAGGAAAAAATAGATATCGCGTGTGAAAAACTCGAACAGGAAATGCGTGAGAGGGTTGAATATTTTAAGAGCGAGGACCGTTTCGTGGAGGCGCAGAGAATACTTGAGCGTACCACATTTGATTTAGAGATGCTAAAAGAAACCGGTACCTGCTCGGGCATTGAAAACTATGCCCCTGTGCTCGCAGGATTAAAGCCCGGCGATCCGCCTCACTGTCTGATGGATTATTTTAAGGACGATTTTCTTTTAATCATAGACGAGTCCCATATTTCGATACCTCAGATAGGCGGTATGTATGCGGGCGACAGGGCGAGAAAGAATACGCTTGTGGATTTCGGTTTCAGACTTCCGTCTGCCCTTGATAACAGACCTTTGTCCTTTGAGGAATTTGAAGACAGAATAGACCAGCTTTTATGCGTATCTGCTACTCCTTCGAAGTACGAGGAAGAGCATGAGATGCTTAGAACCGAGCAGA
>CAMYYF010000118.1:0-4724 GCA_947303375.1 uncultured Lachnospiraceae bacterium | reverse complement strand
GCATTTCTGTAGGCATAGAACATATATTGCTGGATGACTCCGTTGTAAGGAGCATATGCAGTGAAATTGAAACCGTTAGGGAAGTGCTCATCGAGGGCACGGTTAATCCATACGTCCTTGGGGAAGAAATTGAGACGGTGAAAACCAAATAAAGCGATGCAGGAGGCGACTTTGTCGCCGACACCCTGCATCTTTTTTAATTCTTCCAAAAGATCATCATCGGAGAGTTTATCGAGACGTTTTAATATAGCGGGCTCAGAATAGAAAACCTCTGCGGCGAGGCGGATATAAGGCAGTCTGTAACCGAGACCGCAACCGGCCAGTTTATCCGCATCAGCGGAAAGTATCTGCATTGGTGTCGGAAATGCATAATTTTCATCATCAATTTTATCCCCACAGAGTTCGCAGAGCCTTTCAATCGAAGTCTTTATTGCGGGAATACTTTTTCTTTGAGAGATGATAAAAGAAACGACCATTTCCCATTTATCCTGATTTAATATTCGCATACCTACGGATTGCTCTGCGCAGGCGCATAAAAAGGCATTGTCTTTTACGGACTTTCTGATGGATGAATAATTTGTATCAAGGTCGAAATATTTATGCCATATCTTTTTAAAATCATCCGAAGAGCAGTCAAAATCAAAAGTGTTTTCGCCCATATCTTTTATGATCAAAACCTTTCCATGGGCAACCACTTTGTAAATATCTTTTTCTATTCTGTTAAATCTGAAGCACTGGCCGCTTTCGGCGATAACGCTTAGATTAAAATCGTCCTCAAAAGTCTTTTTCATGATGTTTTCCTCATTTACATACAAAATTTTAGATGAGTATCTTTCTTTTTTCAAGAACAAGAAATATATATTTTTTCGCTATGGGCTATGGTATAATTAAACGTGTGCGGACCAAAGGTCCGAAAGAAAAAAACGGAGAAAAAAATGAAGATTATCCACACGGCGGATTTACATCTTGATTCGTCGATGAAAACACATCTTGAAGGCGAGAAAGCAACCAGGCGTAAAGACGAACTTACGCTTAATTTCGCGCGCCTTTGCGAGTCTGCCGAAGACCTTGGCGTAAAGGCGATTATTATCGCCGGCGATCTTTTTGACACGAAGAGTGTGGCAAAAAAAGTTGCAAGCATTGTTCTTACACAGATAAACAAATACAAAGACATAGATTTTTATTATCTTCGCGGCAATCATGACAGGGAAAGTTTTATAAGCTTCATAAAAGGCAACGGAGATGTTCCTGCGAACTTCCACATGTTCGAGGATGAGTGGACATCATATGTATTAAATCCTGCATCGACCGGTAAAAAGATAAAACTTTACGGCGCGGAATTTAACGACAATGTTTCCTCACTCATGAAACTTTTTACCGCAGATTTTAATGATATAAACATCGTTACGCTTCATGGTCAGGAGAATGAGTATAAAGGGAAAGACAAAACCGAAACGGTTCCGATATCGGAGCTTCGCGGCAGGGGCATAGATTATCTTGCGCTCGGTCATGTACATGAGTACAAACTCAAAACTCTTGATTCAAGAGGCATATACTGTTATCCCGGCTGTCTTGAGGGCAGGGGGTTTGATGAGTGCGGAGACCACGGCTTTGTTCTTTTAGACGTAGATGAAGAAAAGGGAGATATCATTCCTTCGTTCGTTGATTTCGCATTCAGAAAACTTCACACGGTGGATGTGGATATTTCAGGACTCGACAATTCGGGCGAAATCATAGAAAAGGTTAAAAGAGATCTTTTAGAAAAAAGATACAGCGAAAGAGACATGATAAAAATCCGCCTAATCGGAAATGTCGATGAGAACGCTGAGGTAAATGAGAACTTAATTGCAACGGCGGTTATGGATGATTATTTTTTCGTAAAAGCCAAAAACGAAAGCCGTGTGAGCGTTGATTTTAGAAAGTACGCGCTTGACGAATCTTTGAAGGGCTTCTTTATCCGTCTCGTCGAAGAGTCTGACGAAATAGACGAAGAGACCAAGGGACAGATAGTACGCATGGGACTTAGAGCGCTTTCCGGAGAGGAGATTATACAATGAAACTGATTTCCTGTTATGTTTCCGGATTCGGAAAAATCCATGATGAAAGATTTGATTTTAATGACGGACTCAATGTGTTCTGCGAAGACAACGGCTTCGGCAAGAGCACGCTGGCTTCGTTTATTAAAGTTATGCTTTACGGCTTTGAAGATGAGAATAAAAAGAGCCTGAAAGACAAAGAAAGAGAAAAATTCCGCCCCTGGAACAACGGCATTTACGGCGGAAGCATCACCTTCGAGTATGAGGGCAAAGAATACGAAGTATCGAGGACCTTTGGCAGGAACGACGCAAGTGATTCATTTGAAGTCAGAGAACTTCCGTCCAATGCCGTAAGCAACGCATTTGAAAAGAAATCCCTGGGCAACAGTATTTTCGGAATTGATAAGGATTCTTTTTTCAGGACCGCTTATATCGCATCGCCCGATTTACAGAAAAACGACGGTTCCGTGACCGATTCAATCAGAGCAAAATTAGGCAATCTTACCGATGCGACAGACGATATCAACAATTTCGATACCGCGTGTGCAAGATTTGAAAAGAAATTAAACGAGTATTCTCCCGACAGAAAACCCGGGAAAATCAAATGTCTTCAGATTGAACTCTCGGAAGAGAACAACCGCTTCAGAAGTCTGGAAGATACCGAAAAAGCCACGGATATTCTTGAGGGCCAGATAATGGCACAGACAGAGAGAATCGACAACGACCGCCGCAAGATTAAAGATCTTAAAAGAAAAGAATCCGAGGTAATGAAAGCGGATTCCATAAAAGCGAAGAAAAAAATGTATGATTCGCTTAAAAAAGAGTACGAGGAAAGCCGTCAGAAGACAGATGAGATATTTGATTTCTTCGCAGGCCACGTTCCTCCTCTTTCCGATATCAACGCAGTCAGAGACAAGGGCATTAAGATGAAACATCTCAAAGAAGAGATGAGAGAAAATGCAATTGTCAAAGACGAAAAGTGGAATACGCTTGAAGACAAATTTAAAAACGGAACCTGTAGCGAAGAAGAGGTTAAAAAATATATTTCTCTCTGGAACGAAACCCAGACCAAAAAGCATGATGTTTTGGGAAGGGAAAATGCTCTAAATAACGAAGCCGAAGAGTTTATCAAACAACAGAAAGAAGAGCAGAAGGATAAATACGAGAAAGGCCTCGAGGCTTTCCGTTTGAGCGAGAAAAAGAGAAAGACAAAGCTTGTAATCTTTTTAATCCTTGCACTTCTTTTCTTTGGCACGGCTATTTTCTTTACGGTACTCGGAATAAGAGGCATGCGTGATTCGTTTATTCTAATTCCCGAAGTGGCTGCGTTTCTTTTAGGATTAATATTCGTAATTCTGATTTTGGTCATGAGACTCTTTAAGAAGGGCGAATTTAACTTAAAGCGCGATACGGATATTACAAGGGACGAGGCGATTTCGCGTGTCGATTCTTCACATTTTGCGAGAAATGTCATTAAGTCCGGAAGGGACGACATTCTCTTTGCCAACAACCAGGTTAAAAACTTCTTGGACAAATACAAAGTGCCTTTCAACGAAAATACCGTGACCGACGATCTGGTTAACCTGTATGAAGACGTAAAGGTTTATACAGAGGGCAAAAAGAAAATCGAAACTTTCGAAAAATGCCGGGCAGAATATGAAAAGAACGAGAGCGAAGTAAACGAATTTTATGCCCTGATAGGAAAGAACGGAAGCGATGCAAACGACGAGCAGCTCGACGAGTATCAGAAGAAGTCTGTCAGGTTCGTTTCTTCGATGGAAGAAAGCGAAAGAAAAAAGAATATTTTAGTGCAATTTGAGTCGGAAAATGATATAACAGAGATATGTAAGGAATTGCCTGAAGATTTGCCCGATATCGATGACTTAAGAGACGAAGTTTCGGAGCTTGAAGAAGAGATTGATAAAGAGTCCGATGCTCTCCTTAATTTCAGAAAACGTCTTGAGGAGAGACAGGAAGAACGTGATTCTCTTTTAGTACTCAGCGTAAAAATCGACGAGGACAAAGAGAGGCTCGAGGAGTACGAAAAAGACTATGCTCTGATGCAAAAGACTTTAGAGTTTCTTACCAAGGCTAAGAACGAGCTTTCCTTAAAATATACCGGACCGACTATGGAAGGTTTCAAAAAGTATTCGGAGTATTTTGAAGAGGAAGATACAGACAGCTTCAGAATCGATACCGATTTAAACCTTACCAAGACCGAAGAAGGCATGCAGCGCCGCATAAGCGATTTAAGCCTCGGCCTTCAGGAAGTAACGGATTTCTGTTTAAGACTTGCTTTAATTGATGCAATGTATCAGAAAGAAAAACCTTTTGTAATTCTGGACGATCCTTTCGTAAACTACGACGAGAGCAATCTCTCGGGAGCCATGAAAGTGCTTGAAAGGGTTTCCGAGGATTACCAGATAATATATTTCACCTGCCACGAAAGCAGAACAAACGGGGGTTAAGTTATGGATGAAAAAGATTCTAAAAGACTAAAAAGCATTTATGTTGGTCAGATAATCGACAGAGTTATTCTGATACTGGTATTTTTCCTGTTAATAGGAAACCTGGTTGGAACGATATATCTCGGAGTTCAGATTAAAAACTTCGCCAATATGCTTGAGCCGGCTCTCGAGGTTTTAAACGGAATAGATGTCGAGGGATTAAACAAAACCATCTCGACTT
>CAMYYF010000117.1:0-4756 GCA_947303375.1 uncultured Lachnospiraceae bacterium | reverse complement strand
AAGACAAGCCCGTTATCAGAAAGGCACTCGTAGAACTTGACGGTGCACCTTTCAAATACTTCGAAGCTCATCGTGATGAGTGGGCAGTTGAGACATGCTTCACATTCCCCGGTGCTATCCAGTACTACGGACCTGCAGAAGTATGTGACCTTACAACAAGAACACTTGCTCTTGAGAAGGGTTGCTAATAAATAATAAAAAATAATAAAAGCAGTTCGGTTTAAAGCTGAACTGCTTTTTTTGTTGACTTAATTTATCAAACATAGTATGATATGGCTTGTCGTCTTACGACTGTAACATAAACAGTGAGTTCGAAACCCATCCTCACTTAAAACAAAACTAGGAGATAAAAATGAAAACAGCAAAATTTATTACCACAGCCGCAATCGTGGCAGCGTTGTATGTGGTGCTTTCACTTATCACATACACATTCTCGTATCTTGAGATTCAGTGCAGAATAGCTGAAGCTTTATGCATGACAATCTTCTACACTCCCGCAGGTATCTTCGGAGTAGTCATCGGATGTTTTATTACAAATATAATTGGCGGTTCACCGCTTGATATGATTTTTGGTACTGCAGCTACTCTTATAGCAGCATTGCTTACATATCCTATTGTCAGAACCATAAGAAAAAAACACGGTCCCGTTCTTAAAATGAAACATGCACTTTTAATTCCTATTCCAACCGTATTGGTCAATGCAATTATAATTCCATTTGTACTTTACTTTGGTTTTGGGGTAACAAGCTTTGCAAATGCCAGCAGCATGCTGCCCGTACTTTTGCTTCTTTCACTTTCGGTATTCATCGGCGAAGTGATTTCCTGCTATGTTTTCGGACCTTTATTTGTACTTGCACTTAACAGAGTCGATAAGGCTATACATTTCTCGGCTGAATAATGCGGTATTGATATCTGAAACTCAATTTGCTAAAATACGTTTGTATTTTTTTTAGGAGGAAGAGGAGAATATGTTTTGTAAGAAATGCGGTACTGAGATACCGGAGGATGCTTCTTTTTGCCCAAAGTGCGGATTAAGTCTTGAAAATAAAGCCGCAGATGTTTCAGAGAATAAAAGTTCGGTCGAACAGGATAATTCAGCAAAGGCTAAACCCAAATCAAAGAAAAAGTGGATTATCGGTGGTGCAATCGGTGTTGTAGTCATTGTAATTGCAGTTATTTTTGTTTTGCTGGTCGGCGGAATTATTATCGGAGTTGTTGTTAAGAATAACGCAAATAATAAGAAAGTTGCCGATATCGAAGATAAGATTTACGCGGTAGATTTATATAATATATATGATAATGAAGATGAAATACTAAGCATTTATGATGAGTATTTATCTTTACCGCAGAAATTACAGCGCAATGTTCAAAACAGATCTGATCTGATAAATGCATATAATCAGGTAGAGGCTCTGATTGAAACAAGAAAAGCCGATGCAGCCGTAATTGAACAAATGATAGAAAATATCGATTATTCAAATTCGTTTGCTGAAATGAGTTCGGTCAGAAATACGGTTATCGCTTTTAACGGACTGGATGATAAAACCAAAAAGTACGTTGAGAATAAAGATATTCTTGAGGCGGAATACAATAAAGTTTCAGCATATCAGATTACGATAGATGATACTAATTTCTGGGATTTCTTTAATATTGAATACGTTGTGTACGAAAAGACCAACAGCGGTTATACTGCGACTTATCAAAGCGGTTATACATTTAATTATGATACCGGAAAAATATATGAGGATACTACAACCAAAGCGCATAACGATTACTCAATACCTGTCGAAATAGTAGTTTATCCCTTATATGAAGGACTTGAGTGGCAGTGTGACTTCCATATTGATTTGCATCAGACATATCAGGGCTTGGGAATAATAGACTCCGATACACATGAATGGGATTTGCAGTCGGAAAATATTTCTTTCCAGTCAAGTGATGAATATTTCGACGGTATCATTTATGTTGAAAACAATGATGCATCCGGCGGATTACTTGATCTCTTCGGATATTCATGGGATTTCTCCGATCTTGCTCATTCTATGGATGATTTTGATCCTTCAAGAGTTGAAGTATCGAATGTATATGGTGTGGTAACTTATTAGGATAATTAAGCAGATATAAAAACATCCGAAAGGAATATTCCCTTCGGATGTTATTTAATTACCAGACTTTTGCGAGATATTCGTAAGATGCAGTAATCTTACCGTAGGAGATTACATTGTCCGGATTGTCTTTGGTAAGAAGTTCAAAGAATTTTTCATCATCTAACATGTTGCCGCCTGCACTAAGATTCAGATCGACTGCGTTTTTAAGAGCGAAGACATATGCCGTGTAATAGTGAGGGCTTTGAGGGCGGAAACCCACGAAATTGTCAAGTGCACCAATATCAATGTGGTTTGTATCGCATATACCACAGCCGTGAAGAAGATAGTCTCCTGCATCAAGGTCCAAAATCATAATTGCGTAAGTACTTGCGCCATCAACCTTATCCCATGAAAGTTCAGGACTGACATTACCATTCTCATTGCCTATTTCTTTGATCCATTCACCGTAAAAGATACTCTCGCTAGTGACCTCAAAAGTATCGAGGTTATCAAGAACCGCAGCGTTTTCCAAATCGACATTTTCATCTGACATCACAAGATTAAAAAGTGCTTTGGAAATAAAGGTGTTTTCGATTCCGGGAGAGAAATAATCTTCGCCGTTATCCGTTACCAGTTTAAAAGAAATAATTCCATCGTCGTTTGTGGTTCCTTCCAAACATGTAAAGTCTACTGATTTTTTCTCATCACCATTTAAATAATATACAGTTCCGCTGAAACTTGTAGCGATTTTTGTTTCGAAAACTGAAGCGTCATCATTGAAAAGAACGGTTATTATATTCAGGTTTCTCTTAAAATGAACGTAAACTTTGGAATTTTCTTCGAATGCCAAACCACCATCAAACAGCTTTGCCAGTTCTTTTACGTTTTCTGCATCCGCAACCCAGTTGCTGCCGTTAAGTTCATTTCTGTTTATAACCCATTCAGACCATTTCTTTGAAGAAAGATTCCATTCGTCACCGTCTTTGGTAAAATCCGCGTAACATACGATATACTGATGACCTTTGCCGGGGATATTCTGAGGTTGTACCTTATATTTGACGGTATCTGTATCATCCTTTACCTCATGTGATAAAAGAACCATTCCTTCATAAGAATCTTTTCTTAATTCTTTTACGATTGTCTCCACAGGAGCACCGCCTGCGGTTTCGTCGTATTCCGCGTTTACCTTGCAAAGATCTTCGTAAATATATGAATTGTCCGGCTCTATGATAATTTCTTTTTTAACTGTTTCTGTATTTTCGCCGTCTGAAGTATCTGAATCATCGACAGCGCCATCGTTATCCGATGAAAGAACATCTTCGTTTTCGGAATTACCAGCAATAACCGTTTCGGTGTTTACGGTACTGCCGGTATCAACGCCCTGTGTGCTTTCGCATCCGGAAAACATAAGCATAACGGCAATCAGAGAAGAGCATAATAAAAATATTTTTTTCATAAAAAACCCCCTTTTGTATTCCCATTATACAAAAGGGAGGTTTTATTTAAAAGAAATATATGCACGGATTTTAGTATTATCTGCATGTAATGATATTTTTCCTTAAGACCAAAGGAGTTACCCCTTCACCCGGTGCATTTTTTTACCATACTCTGCCGAGATATTCATACGATGCCGTAACCGTTCCGTATGCAATTACGTTTCCGGGATTGTCTTTGTTAAGCAGATCGAAAAGATGTTCCGGATGGCAGTTCTGTTTGGCGACTCTTAAGCCGGGATCCACAGCTTCTTTAAGTGCAAATACATATACCTTGTAATTGTGAGGGCTCGGAGGGATGGGGCCTAAGAATTCGTCATCACCAAGATCGCCGTAATCAAGATGGGTTGTATCACTCGTTCTGTATCCGTGAAGAAAATAATCATCCGTGTCAAGGTCTGTTATCATTATTGCGTATGCGCCGGCTCCGTCTACTTTTTCCCACGACAGCTCGGGACTTACGTTTCCGTTCTGGCCACCTGTTTCTTTTATCCATTCACCGTAAAAGATACTTTTGCTCGTGACTTCAAAGGTATCGAGATTTTCGATTACATCAGCCGTGCTTAAGTCATCGGTTTCACCGGAAATACACAGTTTATAAAATCCATCGGATATAAAACTGTTTCCGTTTCCGGGTTCGAAATCTGCTTCTCCGTTATCCGTTACAAGTTTGAATGAAAGGAGTCCTTCGTCATTTACAATACCTTCCGTACAGGTAAAGTCGACCGATTTATTTTCCTCATCGTTTATGTAATATATGCTTCCGCCGAAGGATGTTCCGAATTTTGTTTCAAATACGGAAGGGTCATCATTTTTAAGTACGGAGATTAAATACAGGTTTCTCTTAATATGTATGTAAACATTTGAGCCTTCTTTGAATTCAAAACCGCTTTCAAAAAGTTTGGCAAGATCTTTTGCTTCTTCGGAATCTGCAACCCAGCTGCTTCCGCTTAATTCGTTTCTTTTTATAACCCATTCGGACCATTCTTTGGAAGAAAGACTCCATTCGTCACCTTCTTTGGTAAATACCGCATTGCACATGATATACGGACGGGCTTTGTCTGAAATATCCGTCGGAATGACTTTGTATTTGACGGTATCGGTATCTCCGTCCACAGTGTGGGATAAAAGAACCATTCCTTCATAAGAATCTTTTCTTAATTCTTTTACGATTGT
>CAMYYF010000116.1:0-4758 GCA_947303375.1 uncultured Lachnospiraceae bacterium | reverse complement strand
TCGGAAACATTCAGATAATTCTTGATTTCACGCTCAAGATTTTCGTTGTTTCTTTTATCTTTTTTATTCTTCTTTTCTTTTTTTGCTATCTCGTCTTTCATCTGCTTTGACGAAATCTCGATATCATTTTCCGATCTGTCATCGGTTAGCTGATTTACCGCAGAAGCAAGATCTTCTCTTAAATCATTAAAAAACCCCATAATACACTATTCCTCTGTTTTCTTTTTTATATGCTGAACCGGTTCCGTATATTCCGTAATCGGTAAGAATACAACATTATCTTTGGTTTGAAGGCTTTCAAATACTATTTCAAGCGCTTCGATTGTTGAATGCTTGTCATTTGCATCATGCATTAAAACAACCGCTTCATCCTTACCCTCTATATTTTTTAGGATGTTATTTGCAATCTGGCTCTTTGTGAGTCCGCCGTATGTGGCGTCGTTACTCGTTACGTTCCAGTCGTAATGGACCAGATTTTTCTCTTCAAGATAAGAAATTAAATCCTGCTTGTCGCCCTTATAAATTGTATTTGAGCTTCCGCCGGGGAATCTGTAGAATAAAGGCTTTTCACCTGTTTTCTCTTCAACAAACGCGTAAATCGAGTCTACATCTTCCTTAAATCCGTCGAGACTCGAATAAACATCTCCGTAAACGTGCTTGTAAGAATGTATACCTAATGTATGGCCGTCATTGATGATTCTCTGATACTCTTCATCATATCCGTCCTGAGCCAGTACAAAGAATGTAGCCTTGGCATTGTACTTATCAAGTACATCCAGAAGTTCGTTGGTATATTTGCTCGGACCATCGTCAAATGTAAGATAAACTCTCTGATAGCCTTCGTATTCTTCGGCATCGGATTTAACTCTTAAAACATAGTCCTGCTCAACATTTGCCGTAACAACAGGAGTTGAATTTACTTCGTTTGAAGCAACCATCTCCGTTTCGGTTATCTTTAAAATATTCAATTCCTCTGCAAGGGAAGAAATAGATGTGTTTGTCTTATAAAGATAGTAAAAGTTCAGAACGCATAAAACATTCGGAACCGCGATAAAGAAACACACCAAAAAAACGATGAGTCTTTTGAAGAATTTTATTCTTTTTTTGCGGAATTCAGTATATTGAATGTTATCGTTAGATTCCATATCAAGACCTCGTAGAATTATGTAAAGCAATGGGTGTGCAAAAGTTATGATAACACAATAAAAAGCACTATTCAAATGGTATTTTTTCATATTAGTTTCGGCTAAATATGTTAACCACAATATATTGTAACAGCTCATAAAAAAAGTGACAGAACATAGCCAAACGTTTCTTTTATGAGAATAAAAAAAGCACCATGCAAAAGCATGATGCTTTATATGTCTTTTATGAGTAATTATGCGTTAGCCTGAGCTGCAACTTCTGCTGCGAAGTCGTCATTTCTCTTTTCCATGCCTTCACCAACTTCGAAACGAACGAACTTGGAGATAACGATGTTTGCATCAACGCTCTTAAGGTATGCTGCAACGCTCTGCTTTCCGTCTTCAGCCTTTACATAAACCTGATCAAGTAAGCAGATTTCCTTAAGCTGCTTGGAAATACGACCTTCTACTAGACCTGCGAAAATCTTATCTGCAGAAATCTCATCCTTCTTTGCGATAGCTGCCTGAGCAAGTGCTGCCTTACCTGCATCTGAAATGAAGTTAGGAAGATACTTGTTTGTCTTGTTCTCTTCATAAGCCTTCTTGTCATCATCGCTCCAAGCTGAACCGTTAACTGCTTCTTCAAGAAGCTTGTTAAGGATGGGCTTGGGTAATGTGAAAGGATCATTTAATGCACTCTCAAGAGTGATGTCTTTGATCTTTGCAAGTTCGTCTGCAGAGATATCGTTTCTTGAGATGTATGTAGGATTCATAGCTGCAACCTGCATAGCTACGTTTGTAAGTGCTTCCTTAACTGCATCGCCGTTAGCGCCTGTAGCAGCAACAAGAACACCAATCTTTCCGCCGCCATGGATGTATGTAGCAACTTCGTCACCTGATACTCTTTCGAATCTTCTGAAGGAAAGCTTCTCACCGATCTTAAGAGTCTTGTCAGCGAATTCAGCCTGAAGACCACCGTCAAGTAATGCAGCAACGTCTTCGCCGTTTGCACCACCGTTTAATCCGCTTGCAAGTGCCTTATCAGCTACATCCTGTACGAATGTCTGGAATACTTCGTTCTTAGCTACGAAGTCAGTTTCTGAGTTAACTTCAACTACAACTGCAACACCATTGTCACAAGCAACTCTTGCAATACCTTCTGCTGCAATTCTGCTTGCTTTCTTTTCCATTTTAGCTGCACCTGATTTTTTAAGTATATCTACGGCTGCATCCATGTTGCCGTCAGCTTCTGTAAGAGCCTTCTTGCAATCCATCATTCCTGCGCCGGTCATTTCTCTTAAATCTTTTACCATACTAGCTGTAATAGCTGCCATGTTTATTTCCTCCCTAAAATAATCTAATTTATTGTAACTTAAGTTTATTATGCTTCTTCTGCATCAAGTTCTGCATCTGCTTCAGCTGATTCAGCTTCGATGTCAGACATAATTTCGCCCTGGTTAGCTTCGATGATAGCGTCAGCCATCTTGCTTACAATAAGTTTTACGGCACGAATTGCATCATCGTTTCCGGGAATTACATAGTCAAGATCTTCGGGATCGCAGTTTGTATCAGCAATACCGATAAGAGTAATGCCGAGTGAATGAGCTTCCTGTACGCAGATCTTTTCCTTCTTGGGATCTACTACAAAGATAGCATCGGGAATTCTTGTCATTTCCTTGATACCGCCAAGGTTCTTCTCAAGCTTGTCCCATTCTTTCTGAAGCTTAGCAACTTCCTTCTTTGTAAGAACTTCGAATGTTCCGTCCTGGCTCATCTTCTCGATAGCTTTAAGTCTTTCGATTGAAGACTGAATGGTCTTGAAGTTGGTAAGCATACCACCAAGCCATCTCTCATTAACATAGTACATACCGCAACGCTCAGCTTCTGTCTTAACAGCATCCTGTGCCTGCTTCTTTGTACCAACAAAAAGAACAGTTCCTCCAGCCTGTGCAATTTCAGAAATTGCATTGTATGCTTCGTCAACTTTTCCAACAGACTTCTGAAGATCGATAATATAAATACCGTTTCTCTCGGTATAAATATAAGGAGCCATCTTAGGGTTCCATCTTCTAGTCTGGTGTCCAAAGTGCACACCTGCCTCGAGTAACTGTTTCATTGAAATAACGCTCATTTAATTTTCCTCCTTGGTTTTTCCTCCGTATGCTTAATGCTTAGCCAAACCCATTGGGCACCAAGGCTTAAAACAGCATACGTGTGTATTTATAGCGCAACGTATGGATTATAACATAAGAAAACCCCTTTGTGCAAGGGGTTTTGTAAACTTATTTAATTCCGCAAAGCGATTTGGCAATCGTTTCGAAATCAGCATCTTTTGGTATCTCAAAAGACCCTACTCTCAGTCTCTTGTCATACCCTTCAGAGCAAAGATACTTATTAAACTCGGTATCGCTCTCAACAAGTCCTGCATTCTTAACTGCAAGCGCTGCAGATTCGGAGCTCATTCCTGATTTAATTTCAACTTTTACGGTTTCGGAAGATGTTGCGTTGTTGTCAGCGGTTTTATCTGAATCGTCTGAAACAGTAGTGTCATTAGTTGTATTTGCTGTTTCTGTAGTACTCGAATCAGCATTAGCATCATATGCTTTATCCTCAGCATTTTCATTGTTCGTATTCACATCAGTTGCTTTATCATCAGCTTTTGCATTATCAGTATTTGCATCATTGTTCTCAGTTGATTCAACTTTATCGCTATCTTCAATTTTCTTTTGTTCTGTGTTTGATGAAGTATTGTCAACCACCTCAGGTTGGGAAACAGAAGTGCTTTGAACATAACCGAGTTCTTTAGCTCTTGCAATTACATCTTCATCAGACACTTTATTCATATTTCCGGCTATTATCAGTATCAGAGAAGCAACAATCATTCCGACTCCGATACCTTTTAAATATGATTTAACATTCATGTTTTTATCCTCATAAAAGATATCCTAAAAGAAAAGCAATTACATATTTGCCAAATCGATTACAAGCTTAACTTCGCCAACACCGATGCCAAGTTCTTTGGCGATAGCCACGTTGCTCTTGCCTTCTTTGTAAAGGCGAAGAATTTCATCTGTATTTTTGCTTGCAAAAGAAATGGATTCAGCGCTTCTTTTAACAGTCTTCTTTGTGTTTCTCTTATTCTTTTTTGATTTTTTGGGTTCTTCAACTGCTTCAGTCTTTTCAGAAGAAATACCGGTCTCGGATTCGTCCAGACCTTCTTTTAAAATCTGAATCAAATCATCCTCGGGATCGTCCGATAAAACTCCGGTAAATTCGCCTTCAGCATAATCAGAAACTGTTTCGGTAATAACTTCTTCGGCATCGATCTCAACATTTTCCGATACGGTTTGAGTTTCTATAGTTTCCAGAACAGTCTCAGGAGAATCATCAGGAACTGACTTAACAGCAGCTTCTACAACCTCATCAACAGCCTCACTCTTTTCAGCCTTTTTAGAACTTTCTTTCTGCTCAATTTCACTGATAAATTCGCTCTTGGTCTTTTCGATATCAGCCTTAGCCTCATCCTTAGCAGCCTCAATAGCTTTTAATGTATCTTTGGCTTCATCTAGTTCGCTCTTTGTCTTTTCAATATCAGCCTTGGCCTCATCCTTGGCGCTTTCGATAGCTTTAAGAG
>CAMYYF010000115.1:0-4788 GCA_947303375.1 uncultured Lachnospiraceae bacterium | reverse complement strand
TTTTCTTTAACTTCAACTCTTGACACTTCTCAACCCTCCTCCAAGACCAAATATACGTGCACGGTCTGTTTGAGTAATCGCACAAATTGAATTATACCAAAAAAATCCCGTACGTCAAGAAATTTTTAAGTGAGCCGTATTCTCTTTTCAATAAATATGGAATTTAAAAGCCAACAATATTATAATGTCTTTTATACCATATACAAATAATATGGTTATTAAAAACTTTCAATACAAGATATTTGTATTGTCTTATAATTTGGGGAATTTTAAAATGATTGCACTTTTATCTTCTATTTTTATAAAAAACAAAAACGATTATAACAACGAAAATGTCCGCAGAAGATACGGAATGTTAACCGGAGCCGTCGGAATAATCCTTAATCTTTTCCTTTTTGCGACCAAATTCAGTGTCGGAATCATCACATCCGCCATTTCAGTAACCGCAGATGCTTTTAACAACTTATCCGATGCGGGAAGCAGCATTATAACTCTTTTAGGATTTAAACTCTCCGGTCAAAAGCCCGATAATGAACATCCTTTCGGACACGGTCGTATCGAATACATCTCGGGACTTATCGTTTCATTAATTATCTTAATCGTAGCTTTCGAACTTATTAAATCAAGTATCGGAAAAATCATTCATCCCGAGGAAGTAAAGATAAGCGTACTTACATTTGTATTCCTCGCACTTTCGATTATTATCAAGCTTTATATGTTCGCTTACAATATGATATACGGCAAAAAGATTTCGTCAGGCGCAATGAAAGCAACCGCAATCGATTCAATCAGCGATACAGTAGCCACAACCGTTGTTTTAATCTGCTACATTCTTTACGCAGTATTTAAGATTAAAATCGATGCCTACGCGGGTATTGCAGTCGGCCTTTTCATCGCCTATGCAGGTTATAAGACCCTAAAAGAAACGATTTCTCCCCTGCTTGGCCAGACTCCCGATCCCGAGTTCGTAAAAGAAATTGAATCAATAGTTCGTTCCAACGAATCAGTCATCGGAATCCACGATATGATAGTTCACGACTACGGCCCTACCAGAATTTTCGTTTCGCTCCATGCGGAAGTTCCCTGCGACAAGGATATCCTCTATCTTCACGAATGCATCGACGATATCGAAAACGAAATCAAAACAAAGCTTAACTGCGAAGTTTCCATTCACATGGATCCTGTGGATACCAATGACGAAACACTCTTCGAGGCAAAGGTTCTTGCAACTGAAATCATAAAAGAAATAGACGAAAGACTCACACTTCATGATTTCAGAATGGTTCATGGCGAGTCACATTCAAATCTGATATTTGATGTGGTTATACCACATAAGTTTAAGATGAGCGAAAGTGAACTGGTTGAAGAAATACAGAAGAAAGTTCATGACAAACATAAGGGTTACTACTGTGTAATCAATGTGGATAACGACTATTCGGGCATAACGAAGTAGCCGAAAGACACCGGGGGACGGGGGTTCGCCCTACTGTTCAATCACGCTTTGGGTTATCTCCCCATTCTCCCACTCAAGCACCTTCAGCGTTTTACCGCCTCTTAGTTTCAAACCTTCCACTCTTCCTTTCTTCCATTTATCCGGAAGTGCGGGAAGAGTTTTTATTTCACCGTTAATACTCTGAACTAGCATTTCCGCTATGCCTGCAACTGCTCCGAAATTACCGTCTATCTGGAAAGGCGGATGATTGTCAAAAAGATTCGGAAGCGTCTGCTTTTCTATCAGAGTATGCAGGTTTTCAAGTGCTTCATTTCCCATTCCGAGTCTCGCATACATATTTATAATCCATGCTCTGCTCCAGCCCGAGTGTCCTCCGCCAAATGAAAGTCTTCTCTCGATAGTCTTCTTCGCCGCTTCTAAAAGCTCGGGAGTTTTTTCGTTTATCTGCCATGCAGGGTAAAGTGCAAAAAGCTGAGATATATGTCTGTGTCCGGGCTCTGCTTCCTCATAATCCTCGTTCCATTCCATAATGGTTCCGTTTTTGCTTATCTTAAGTTTTGGGATTCTTTCAAGCGTTTTTAATGCTCTCTCTTTAATACCGTCTTCTTTAGTCTTAAGCACTTTCTCCGCTTCAATACATGCCAAAAGAAGCTCTCTTATTATTTCATTATCCATCGTCGCGCCCTTACAGATAACGCCCTTTTCACCGTTTGGAAGTATATATGTATTTTCCGGACTTAGAGTCGGACATAAAACAAGTTTACCGTTATCTTCTACAAGAAAATCCATTATAAAAACTGCGGCATCACGCATAATCGGATAATATTTTTCAAGGAAATCCTTATCCTGATTAAACAGAAAATGCTCCCATATATGTAATGAAAGCCATGCTCCGCCAAGCACCCAGTAGCTTGAAGATATACATACATCCTGAGGCGCGGAATCTCCCCAGATATCAGTATTATGATGCGCAACAAATCCGTTTAAGCCATACATCTTCTTAGCGGTAACCTTACCGTTTTCTCTTACTCTTTCAAGAAGATCAAATAACGGTTCCTCGCATTCCGAAAGATTCGTAATGTTTGCAGGCCAGTAATTCATTTCCGTATTGATATTAATCGTAAAACGGCTGCCCCACATAGGGAAATAATCTTCGTTCCAAATTCCTTGCAGATTTGCAGGCAATGAACCCGGTCTTGAAGATGCGATTAAAAGGTATCGTCCGAAATTAAAGAATCTAACACTCTCTTTATCATCTTCAATTTCAAGCTTAACCCTGTCATATAAAGTTCTGTAATCTTCTGTATGCTCTTTTAAGAGTTCTTCCCAGGATTTATCCGCATTTTTCTTAACATCTTCTATAGCAGCATTCTTAACAATGTCGTTACATACCCTAAAAGAAGTTTCAGCCGACAGAATTATAAGCGCCTCATCCGCATTTTTAACTACAACCGTATTGCCAATATCTTCAGCGCTTCCGCCTTTTATGATTGTTTTTACCGCACATGATAAAAGTATCGGATCTTTTCCTCCAACAGTAGCATTCATAACCTGAAGATGCTCTCCGGCAAAACTTATATCATCCACGAATTTATTGTAATTCTGCTTTCTTACAACCTGTTCCTTATACGGCACATTCTCCCACGGAGCATATCCCCTTCCGATATTCACCCTAAAAGAAAGCATGCCCTTCTTATCCGCAGAAAGCCTTATTGCCATACATCCTGCAGGATATGAAGAAATCACTTCTCTTTTATAATTCACATCTCCGTTTTTATAACTAACGGAAACAACAGCATTTTTAATATCAAGCTCTCTTTTATAATCCGAAAACTCGTAATTATCCTGATCAAACTCGATAAAAAGATTGCCCAAAGGTTCATAATGGCTCTGCTCTTCCGGAAGTCCCGATAAAGCAAGAGCACACAAATCCTCTGCTTCTTTTATCCTGCCTTCAAATATAAGCTTTCTTATTTCTCCAAGCTTTTCAAATGCCGAAGGATTGTTTCTGTCTTTAAAGCCGCCATACCATACGGAATCCTCATTTAACTGAATTCTTTCGGTATGAACATTTCCGAATACCATTCCGCCAAGTCTTCCGTTACCTACAGGAAGTGCCTCATTCCAGTTAGCGGCAGGCTTGTCAAATTCAATTTTATGAACGTCAATATTATTCATCTCTATTCCTTTTAAGAGTTTTAGCAATCAAAACAAATCACTGTTTTATGCCGATATATATTATATATGAATACTGAATTATTATACATCAAATACTGCTCTTTTTGATTAGATAAATACGCAGAAATTATTCAAACCTCTTGACAAGGTTCTTATGTCGTGTTAATGTAGTATTGTAAACTACATCTTGTGAATTTAAGATTTAGGAGGTGGCGATTATGAGCGATTTAGAAGTTTTTAAATCACAAAGCGTAAAAGAAGAAATAAGTAATGCAATATCTCACGGAATAGCCGCTGCCCTTTTTATATTCGGTACTGTAATAATGATAGTCGAAGCGTCGATTAGACACAAAGGTGCAATGGCAATAACAGGTGTTTCGATATTCGGCGCGAGTCTGATTCTTTTATATCTTACCTCATGCCTTTATCATTCACTTACAAATTACAATGCCAAAAGAGTTTTCAGAAAACTCGATCACTGCATGATATTCATCCTGATAACAGGTACCTACACTCCTATCTGCCTCTCCATCATCAGAGGCTGGGCAGGCTGGACCGTATGGGGAATAAACGTTGCATGCTGCGTACTCGGCGTAACGCTTAATGCAATATCGGTCAGAAAGTTTGACAGGATATCACAGATTTTATATATCATCATGGGCTGGTCGGCAATCATCTTCCTTTATTCCATGATTAAGACCATTCCTCTTTTCGGACTTGCACTCGTAGTATTAGGCGGAATTATTTATACTATAGGTACCTTCTTCTACCGAAAAAAGAACTTAAAGTTTTCACATTTTATCTGGCATCTCTTCGTATTCCTTGGAAGCCTGCCGCACTTTGCAATGGTTCTTTACTACGTATGCATTAAATAAACATCATAAAAGACATAAAAAAGGACGGAAATTAAATTCCGTCCTTTATTTTTTAATAAACCTGTCTTAAATCGTCATCGTCACAGATTACATCAAGATAATCCGAGAAATCATTAAACTGACCTTTTGAATCTCCGATATCATTTGATTTTTTTACGAGCCAGATTGTGAAAAGCAAAGCAACCGATATTCCGAAAGCCAGGCCGGCTGTAACGCCGTAAATATAAACCAATACCATATTATCTGTCCTGCCTTTCTTTTGCGAATTTGTTTATCTTGCTT
>CAMYYF010000114.1:0-4841 GCA_947303375.1 uncultured Lachnospiraceae bacterium | reverse complement strand
CCTTCGCCTTCGGTACTGATTACGTTAATGTTTTCGCCGTGTGCACGGATGATTTCACGGGTGATTGAAAGTCCGAGACCCGTACCTTTTTTATCTTTACCACGGGATAAATCCGTCTTGTAAAATCTGTCCCAGATCTGATTCAGACTTTCTTTCGGGATGCCGATTCCCTGGTCTTTTACGCTGACGAAAACTTTTTTGTGCTTTTCCTTGGTCTCAACGAAAATCTCTGAATTCTTGTTGCTGAATTTGATTGCGTTGTCTAAAAGATTGTAAAGAACCTGCTGTATTTTTGACATATCGCCCTTAACAAAGAGCCGGTCTCCGGTAAGGGTTAAATTGACTGTGATTTTCTTTTTCTGACATGCCCCTTCAAAGGTCGCGAGAGTTTTTCGTATAACCGTATTTATGTCGAAGTCTGTAAGCTCCAGTATCATTCCTTCGGTATTTAAGTTATTTAAAGTAAGGAGTGAGTTGGTGAGCTTAATCAGTCTGTCGGATTCGTTGGTGACAATTTCAAGATATTTGTTGTGAAGCTCGGGTGGAATCGTACCGTCAAGCATTGCCTCGGAATAGCCCTTGATACTTGTAAGAGGCGATCTGAAATCGTGTGAAACATTGGCAACAAGCTGCTTCTGATTGTCCTCTCCCTTGGAAAGTTCACTGGCCATGTAGTTAAGCGATGCCGCCAGATATCCGAGCTCGTCCTCCGAGTCAATCTGGAACTGGTACCGTAAGTTTCCGGCAGCGTATTCCTCGGTTGCCTTTGTGATTTTTCTTAACGGTCTGTAAACGTTACTCGTAAAGAAAATAAGTATTATAAGCGAGAGAACGAAGAGAATAATGAAAAGATAATACGAGAGAGTGAGTAACTTCTCGGAAAGTTTTTTAAGTTCCGAAACACTTTTATGAATTGTAACGTAACCGAGTACCTGATAACCGTCGGTAATCGGAGCGAAAACACTTAATACATCCTCATCAAACATTCCGTAAAAGTTACCGACTTTATAGTAACCGCCGATATTGTCCGCGGGGTTAAAATTGTTAACATATACGGGATTTTCAACATCAACGGGACTGTCGGAAGAAAGAACGATAAGACCTGAAGGGTTCATTATCCAAAGTGTAGAATCAAAATAAAGCGCAAGGATATCGAACTGTTTTTTAACGGATTCAAGACTCGTCTCGGAACCGTACAAATCTTTGGCGTATGTATCTGCGATAATGATTGCTTCTTTATACAGTTTGTCGGCTTCGGTCTTTGTAACCAGATTGTTAATGGCTCTGGATGAGAAGGTTGCAACAACCATAAATCCGAAGAGTGCAAACAAAAGATAAGCAAATATGAACTTTGTGTAGATGGTTTTTCTCATTTATGCTCCGTACTATTCGGACAAAGTTACTTTTATATCCATATCAATATAGGTGTCGCCGTTTAAACGCGAAACGGTAACAATCACCTCATCCTGCGGGCTGAAGGTGTTTATTTCGACTTCATAGTCTAATGCGCTTGAAATAAGCGCATCGTTCATAGCGGTGATGACATCGCCCTTGTGAATTCCGCCCTGCATCGCGGGTGAATCCATCTGGATGTCGGTAATATATGCTCCGACGGGAACCTTGTAATAACGCATTGCCGTGGAAGAAACGTTGGTCACGGAAACTCCCATGTGCGCACGGTGAACATCGTTGCACATATCTTCGATAGGCTTTGTAAGTTCTGAAATACCGACAGCCGAAATAAGATTTTTGTTTTCCGGTTTATTGTAGGTCTGATCGATGATTCCGATGACTCTGCCGTTTTTGTTTATAAGTACGCCGGAGCCGTCTTCGGAGCCGTAAATATCAGTGGTAAGCAGTGCATAATTATGGTCGATTCCGTTGATTTCATTTCCCGTGGAAGTCAACATTCCGTAGCCGATGGAAGAGCCGTATCCCAGGGGGTCTCCGATGGCGATTACGATATCTCCGGGCTTGCAGGAAAGCTGCGAGCTGGCAAGTGATGCGTAAGTCATGGCACTTTTGGTGGTGTCATTAAGTTCGGAAAGCGGAATCGTAAGTATTGCATAATTCGTAAAAGGATCGATCGCCTTTAAGGTAGCCGTGCATTCCTGAGTATTCTGGAAAGATACCACGATTTCGGTTGAGTCGGACAGTATTTTGGCATTTGTCAGAATAAAAAGATCCGTTCCGTTATCTTCCATGATAAGCCCCATGGTCTGGGTCTTGTTTTCATATGAAGAATTAAGCCAGGTGGTCCTGTCCTGAATGGCCGTAACGGTTACCATGGATTTCCTGGATTCCGCCGCAAGCGCTTTCATTTTGTTAAAGATTCCCTGATAGTCGTCGATATCCGGCTGATATGCCGCGATTGCGTTTTCGATGGCTTCGGTATTGTCGGGAATTTCGATCACGGGTTCGGGCTCAACCACGTCCTCGATTAACATATCCTCGGGAAGAATTTCTTCTGTGGGTTCCAACAGCTTTAACTCGATTTTTTCGGGTTCGGGCTCTTTGTTGAAACCTTCTATAGTTCCCTTTTCAAAAAAGAAAAAGACAAAACAGGCAACCAAAGCAAATGTTACCGCAAGGGCAATCGTTAAAAGAGACTGCCTGAAAACCTTACGCTTGTTGATGGGGCGTTCGGTTATTTTTTCACGTAAGAATGTATAATCGTTATTTTCATGTGAACTGTTCTGTTCGCTCATTTTCTGCTATTTCCTCATAAAATATATAAAACAATACACTGTAATAATAACACCCGCTGATTAATGCTTCAAGCGTAATGCAAAAACTGCGTTTTACCGACAAAGTATAGATAAAAACACCACAAATTATAGATGTCATTTTCAACAAAAGAAATGGAAAAAGATTTAATTTACCTATTATTAATTTTATGTATAATAATAAGTGTGGGTTTTTGCTTAAATCTTTAGGCAACTAACCGCAATATTTTTTTCTTAGGAGACTTTTATGTACAGACATATCATAAATCCCCAGATAAAAAAAGGTCACATAAATCCCGAAATTCAGGGACATTTCAGTGAGCATCTCGGAAGATGTATCTACGAGGGTATTTTTGTTGGGGAAAATTCGGACATTCCGAATGTTAACGGTATGCGTACAGACGTTGTCGAAGCTCTTAAGGAAATGAAAATCCCCGTGTTAAGATGGCCCGGCGGATGTTTTGCCGATGAGTACCACTGGATGGACGGTATCGGTGATAAAAAAGACAGAAAGAAAATGATTAACACCAACTGGGGCGGAGTAGTCGAAGACAATTCCTTCGGCACACATGAATTCATGGAACTCTGTCGTCAGCTTAACTGTAAAACATATGTTAACGGTAACCTCGGAAGCGGTACCGTAAGAGAAATGAGCGAATGGGTTGAATACATGACTTTCGACGGCGTATCCCCCATGTCGGAGCTCAGAAAGAAAAACGGCCACGAAGAAGCGTGGAATCTTGATTATTTCGCAATAGGAAATGAAACCTGGGGCTGCGGCGGAAATATGAGTCCCGAGTATTATTCCGATCTTTACAGACACTATCAGACATTTGTCAAAAATTACAATCCTGATAAAAAAATCAAAAGACTTGCGGTTGGACCGAGCGACAAGGATTACGCATGGACCGAAACCCTTTTAAAGAAATGCTTTGAGAGGGCAGGTTCCTGGAACAACGCGCACGGATTTATGGACGGCCTTACCCTCCATTATTATACTCTGCCTTACGACTGGGCTAAAAAGGGCGCGGCAACGGGCTTCAATGAAAAAGAGTGGTACATGACCTTAAGAAAAACTCTTTTCATGGAAGAGTATATTGCAGGTCATTCGGCGATTATGGACAGATACGATCCCGAAAAGCAGATCGGACTCATGGTTGATGAATGGGGCACATGGTACGATGTCGAAGAAGGCACCAACCCCGGCTTCCTCTATCAGCAGAACACCATCCGCGATGCACTTGTAGCCGGAATCAACTTAAATATCTTCAACAAGCATGCAGACAGAGTCAAGATGGCCAATATCGCACAGCTTGTAAACGTTCTTCAGGCAGTCATCTTAACCGAAGGCGAGAAGATGATTAAGACGCCTACATATTATGTATTCAAGATGTACTCCGCTCATCAGGACAATGATTTAATCGAGAGTTCCATCGACACCAAGAAAGTCGGTCTCGAAGATGAATATATGGTTCCGAATCTTACCGAATCCGTATCGGTTGACAGAAGCGGCAAGATAATCATTACCGTGACAAACCTTTCACTCGACGAGGAAGCAATGATTGAAAGCGTTGTCCTCGGAGCCAACATAAAAGAAGTAAAAGCCACCATCGTAAAAGGCAGGATGGACGATCACAACACCTTTGACAATCCTAACGTTGTAAAGGATGAGGAATTCAAGAACATATCTTTTAAGAACGACAAGATAAGATACACGATTCCTCCATGCAGTGTAATGTGCATCGAAGTTACCGCATAAAATATGGAATATAAAAAAATTTGCAAACGCTGCCTCATATCCGAGATGGGCGAAGAAGCCTACCGAGAGATGATAAAAAAACATACGGACATCATAAAAGATGAGGACAAGAGCGACGAGGCAACATACAAAGCAAGGCTTAACGTATGCAAGGAATGCGAAAAGTTAAACGCCGGCACCTGCGCATCCTGCGGATGCTACGTAGAGATAAGGGCGGCTCTTAAAAGAAACGCATGTCCGAACAAAAAATGGTAAATAACTCTCAAAAAACGGCTATAGAGAGAAAAAAATAAAAGGAGAAAAAGCTATGGAAATCAAAAAAGTAACAGACCCGTCATTTAAGAAGTATGGCAAGA
>CAMYYF010000113.1:0-4870 GCA_947303375.1 uncultured Lachnospiraceae bacterium | reverse complement strand
AAAAGTACTGCCTGAATGAGAAAAAAAGAAATCTGGCAGTAAACATTGCAAGATATTCACATATTTATTGGAAAATTATGGATAAAAAATCATTTTCAACTTTGAAGATGTTTTTTTTGTGGCATTTTGACGAATAATGATATATAATATTATGTAAATTTTTCAAAGACAAAAAACGCCCTTAAAATAAGGCTTTAGAGTCCGGAAAGGAGGGAGATTATGGCAGTAAATAAAAAAGATTTGGTTCAAAACGATTTTATTATTGACTATGGTCGTATCGAGGATATCGGTGCGAACATTGAGCCTGCCGTGCTTTATCAGGATCTTATTAAAAGAATCCGTGATTATCACCCTTCCGAGGATTTTTCATCCATCAGAGCCGCATACGAGCTTGCATACAGTGCGCATGAAGACCAGCTTCGTAAAAACGGTGAACCCTATATCATTCACCCTCTTTATGTTGCGATTATCCTTGCGGATCTTCAGATGGATAAGGAAACAATCATTGCAGGTATTCTGCATGACGTTGTTGAAGATACGGTACTTACCGTAGCCGATATCGAAAGCAAATTCGGTCCCGATGTTGCAAAGCTTGTAGCAGGTGTTACAAAGGTCACCAAAGACTTTAATTATTCTTCGAAGGAAGAAGAGCAGGCTGTTAACTTAAGAAACATGTTCCTTGTAATGGCACAGGATATCCGTGTTATTATCATCAAGCTTGCGGACAGACTGCACAACATGAGAACACTCGAGCATATGCCTCCTCACAAGCAGTACGAAAAGGCAAAGGAGACAATGGAAATCTATGCTCCTTTCGCACAGAGATTAGGTATCGGTAAATTAAAGGTTGAACTTGAAGATTTATCTTTTAAATATCTTGAGCCCGAAGCTTATCAGGACCTCGTAAACCAGATGGTTTTCTCCAAAGAGGAACGTGAGGAATACATCGCCAATATCGTTATGAAGGTTAAGCGCATCATGGATGAGGCTGACATTCATGCGAAAATCGACGGCCGTGTAAAGCATCTTTTCAGTATTTACAGAAAGATGAAAAACCAGGGCAAGACTCTCGAGCAGATATACGATTTGTTTGCGGTAAGAATCATCGTTGAAGACGAGGACGATCTTTATACTGTACTCGGTTATGTTCATAAAAACTTCAAGCCGATGAACAACCGTTTCAAAGACTATGTTGCAAACCCCAAGGAGAACGGTTACAAATCAATTCATACCACTGTATTTGATACAACCGATGCAAAGGCTCCTTTCGAAATACAGATTCGTACCAGAGAAATGCACAAGGAAGCTGAATACGGTATCGCTTCCCACTGGAAATACAAGGAAGAATCGGACGGTAAAAAGGTTTCTGCCAAAGAGGTTGAAAAGAGCGACTGGCTTCGAAGCCTTACTGAATGTCTCGAGGAAGAGGATAACGAAAAATTCTTATCCCTCATTCATGACGACCTTGATATTTTATCGGAGAACATTTACTGTTCATCACCCAAAGGACGTACCATCGAACTTCCGAGCGGTTCAACACCCATTGACTTTGCATATGCGATTCATACCGATGTCGGTAACAAGATGGTCGGTGCAATGGTCAACAATGTTCATGTCGGAAACGATTATGCCTTAAAGAACGGTGATATTGTTGAAATCATTACAAGTAACAATTCAAACGGTCCCTCACGTGACTGGCTTAAGAAGGTTCGTTCCACTCAGGCCAAGAACAAGATTAACCAGTGGTTTAAGAGGCAGCAGAAGGACGAGAATATCGTCAAAGGCCGTGAAAAGATTCAGGAATACTGTAAGCAGAACAATATCGATTTAACTTTAGTTTTAACCGACGAATATAAAAAGAGATTACTCGACAATTATTCATTTAAGGACTGGGATGCACTTCTTGCAGCCATCGGACACGGCGGTATCAAAGAAGGCCAGGCTATTAACAGAATAGTTGCCATGTACGACAAGGACCATCCGAAGGTATTTACCAACGAAGAAGTTCTTGAATCAATCAGAAACAATCAGTACAAGTTTAAAGCCAACCAGAAAAACGGTATCACGGTTAACGGTACCAACGATGTTGAAGTACGTTTCGGCAAATGCTGTAATCCTATTCCGGGCGATGATATCATCGGATTTATCACAAGAGGCCGTGGTGTTACCATTCACAGAAAAGACTGTGTGAATATGAGTCCCGATGTACTCGCAGAAGAAGACAGACAGCGAATCATCGAAGCAGACTGGTTAGCTGAAGCAATTGAAGGCGAACTTGACAATTACCTTGCTGAAATTACCATTTATGCAAACGAACGTACCGGACTTTTATACGATGTCACGAAGATATTCACGGAAAACGATACGATGATTAATATGCTTCATACCAATGTTTCAAAAAAAGGCGTTGCGACCATGCGACTTTCTTTTAGGATCAGAAGCAAGGAAGAGCTTGATAAGATCTGTGCGAAGCTTTCAGGTATTGACGGAGTAATAGAAGTCGAGAGAACAAAATAAAAGGAAAAATAAAAATGTCCCAGATTAAAGTTGGATGCCTCACCCTTGGCATGCTTGGAAACAATACTTACTTTTTACATAAGGATGGCGAATACGACTGCATTATCATAGATCCCGCAAGAGACGGTGAAATGCTTGTGACAAAATTAAGAGAAAAAGGACTGACCATAAAAGCAATCTTTTTAACACATGCGCATTTCGACCATATTCTCGGTGTCGAAGGCATTAAGAAACTCTGCGATGCACCTATATATGGCGGTAAAGACGATGCCGAAGGATTCCTTGATCCCGAGATGAATCAGTCCGTAAAGGTAAATAAGCAGATTAGCATTAAGCTTGATTTTAAGCTTTCAGACGGTGACGAAGTTACTGTCGGAGGCATGACATGTAAGGTAATAGCTACACCCGGCCATACACCCGGCGGAGTATGTTTTTATTTTAAAGAAGACAATATTCTTTTCTCCGGAGATACACTTTTCTTTGAGACTTACGGAAGAACGGATTTTGAAAACGGTTCCGCGGCTGATATGCAAAGATCCGTAGAAAGACTTCTTGAACTTCCCGAGGAGACAAAGGTTTATCCCGGACACAATGAGTTTACAACCATAGAGCATGAGCGAAAATACAATCCGCTTTCAGTAAATTATTAAGAGACGAGGAAGATTACATGAGTTTGACCAAAAAGCCCGTTACGGGCATGAAAGATATTTTACCCGAGGAAATGCGAATCAGGGATTACTGTATATCCGTGATTGAAAAGACATACGAATCCTTTGGATTTTCACACATTGAAACTCCCGGCGTGGAACATATCGAAAACCTTTGTTCCAACCAGGGCGGCGAAAATGAAAAACTCATTTTCAAGGTAATGAAAAGAGGCGAGAAGTTAAACTTGGAAGAAGCCAAGAGCGAGAACGATCTTGCAGACTCAGGACTTCGTTATGATTTAACACTTCCTTTATCAAGATTTTATGCGAACAACCAGGCAACACTTCCCGCACCTTTTAAGGCACTTCAGATGGGCAATGTATGGAGAGCCGACAGACCCCAGAAGGGAAGATTTCGTCAGTTTATGCAGTGCGATATCGATATCCTCGGTGAAGAAAGTAACTTAGCCGAAATCGAACTTGTACTTGCAACAACGACTCTTTTAAGCAAACTCGGTTTTTCAAATTTCAAGGTTAAGATTAACGAAAGAAGAATCCTTAAAGCCATGGCAGCGTATGCAGGCTTTGATGAAGAAAAGATTGACCTCGTATTCGTTATCCTTGATAAGATGGATAAAATCGGATTTGACGGCGTAAAAGAAGACTTAATCGCAAACGGCTTTGAAGCAGCGACAGTTGAAAAATACATGGCTCTCTTTGATGAAATGGGAAAGAATACCGATGCATCAAGTGTAGCCAATATTGACTTCCTAAAAGAAAAGCTCGGCGATCTTTTGGATGAGAGCGTAACAGAGAACCTAAAAGAAATCTTCGCTTCCGTAAACGCTGCGAAAACAGCAGATTTTAATCTTGCTTTCGACCCCACACTTGTAAGAGGTATGGGATATTATACAGGTACCATCTTTGAAATCGAAATGTCCGAACTTAACTGTGCAGTAGCAGGTGGCGGAAGATATGACAAGATGATCGGTAAATTCACGGGCAACGATACACCTGCCTGCGGTTTCTCAATCGGATTTGAAAGAATCATTACGATTATGCTTGATAAGGGATTTAAGATTCCCGGCGAGAGCGAAAAAATTGCTTTCCTTGTAGAAAAGAACATCAAGGGCGAAAGAATGGGCGAGATTATTAAAGAGGCAGCAGCTCTTCGAAATGAAGGCAAGGTTGTTCTTATCGCCAAAATGAACAAGAACAAAAAGTTCCAGAAGGAGACCCTTGAAAAACAGGGCTTCACGGAATTTAAGAGTTTCTACGCAGAAGAATTAAAGCACTGATATGATTAAAATTTTTGCATACAAACTGGATGAAAATAATGCGGACATCTTACTTGATAAGATGTCCCTTTTGTCATTAAAAGAAAAAGAATATGTATGCAGATATAAGTATGAAAAAGACAGGTTGCGTTCTCTTATCGGAAGGCTTATGCTGTTTTGCTTTGCCGACAGATATGAAGAAGACTGCTTCGAGGAAATTAATTTTATTTCGGGAACGGATGAGTTCATAAAAGAAAACATTTCCGACATCACAATTGCCGTCGATGAAAACGGTAAGGGCAGAATAGAAAACAGAGACGGCCTGTTCTTTAATATTTCACATTCAAAAGATTATGTCGTGCTTGCTTTGTCGGACAAAGAAGTCGGTATAGACATTCAGGAAATAAAACCTTTGAAAGCAAATGTTCC
>CAMYYF010000112.1:0-4878 GCA_947303375.1 uncultured Lachnospiraceae bacterium | reverse complement strand
CGTTAGGGTCGTGAGCGGGTGTAATCTTAACAACACCTGTACCGAATTCCATATCAACGTAGGAATCTTCTACGATGGGAATAGGCTTGTCGATAAGAGGAAGCCATACGCTCTTTCCTCTTAAATGATGATATCTTTCATCATCGGGGTTTATTGCAACTGCGGTATCGCCGAGCATTGTCTCGGGACGTGTGGTTGCAAACTCAAGAAATTCCGTAGTAGAAGGCTTGCCGTTCTCATCTACGAAAGGATATTTGATATGCCAGAAATGTCCGGCCTGTTCTTCGTATTCAACCTCTGCATCGGAAATGGATGTATTACAAACAGGACACCAGTTGATAATTCTTGCGCCCTTGTAAATCCAGCCTTTTTCATGCATCTTGCAGAAAACTTCGGTTACGGCTTTATTGCAGCCTTCGTCCATTGTGAAACGTTCTCTGTCCCAGTCACATGATGAACCGAGTTTTTTAAGCTGTGAAATGATTCTTCCGCCGTACTCTTTTTTCCACTCCCATGCTCTCTCAAGGAATTTTTCTCTTCCGAGATCATGTTTGTCGATGCCCTGTTCTTTTAGGGTATTTATAATTCTTACTTCGGTTGCGATTGATGCATGGTCGGTTCCGGGCTGCCAGAGTGCATTGTATCCCTGCATTCTCTTAAATCTGATAAGAATGTCCTGCATTGTATTGTCAAGTGCATGACCCATATGAAGCTGACCTGTGATATTGGGTGGCGGAATAACAATCGTAAAAGGTTTCTTAGTCTCGTCTACCTCGGCATGAAAATATTTCTTTTCAAGCCATTTCTCATAAAGTCTGTCTTCTATGCCCTTGGGGTCATATGTTTTGGCAAGTTCCCTGCTCATTTATTTAGCTCCTTGTATAAATAGTTTTTGCAATTAAATGTGTATTATATCAAATATTTTATGAATTTCCAAGTATCGAGAATGCGATGTTCGTCGCATGGTCTCCGACTCTTTCAAGTCCCGAAAGAATGTCTGAATAAAGCATTCCGGCTTCTGCTGTACATTTGTTTTCGGTTAATCTCTGTACATGAGTCTGCTGGAATTCTTTTTCCATATTGTCGATCTTATCCTCGGTTTCCTTGACCTGATCGATATGTTCCATCTTTCTCTGGGAGAACATTTCGATAGCGTACTGGAGATTTAAGTTGATCGCATCCATCATCTGAGCCATTTCGTTAAAGGCTTCCTTGGAGAATTCGATGTTCTTTTCTTTTCTCATCTGTGCGGTTTCCGCGATGTTCGTCGCATGGTCGCCGATACGCTCGATATCGTTTACAACATGGAAGTATGCACCGATATTCTGAAGGTCTTCGATAGGGATTGTACTCTGCGTAAGTTTTACAAGGTAGTCCGTAATCGTCTTGTTAAGGAAGTTTATGTTGTTTTCAACTTCGGCAACCTTTTCGATTTCTTCGGAATCAAGCGTTACCAAAGAGTTCATTGCTCTGTTTAAGTTATCAAGCGCAAGGTTGGCCATACGTTCGATTTCGTTTGTAACCTCGACTACTGCGGTAGCGGGGTTAAATACCACTTTGTTGCCGATGAACTGAAGCTTGTATTCGTCGTTGTAGCCGACCTTTTCTTCTTTGCCGGGTATGATAAGGTAAGTTGCCTTGACCAGAAGACCCGATGCGGGGAACAGGACGAGTACCTGGAATACCTTTATGATGGTATGACAGTTAGCAACATATCTGCCGTAATTGAATTTCGAGAATTTAAGCATAAATTCGACGAGCGGATTGGTCTCAAATACACCGTCGAAGATAACCATTATTATAAATACGATTACCGTACCTACAAGGTTGAAGAGGAAATGAATCATAGCGGCTCTCTTTGCGTCCTTCATACCTGATAAAGATGCTAAAAGAGCTGATACGCACGCACCCATGTTACAACCTAAAATAATAAAGATTACAATCGAGAAGTTGCTTAAAAGGCCCTGCTGTGCGAGCAAAAGTACGATTGAAACCGTAACCGACGAACTCTGTACGATACCTGTAATCAAAAGTCCTATAAGTACCGCAAGGAAAGGATTCGAAAGCGATGCAAAGAAATTGATTACTTCGGGCGATTCCTTAAGACCGTTCATACTCTGGCTCATAAGGGAAATACCAAGGAATAAAGTACCGAACGAAACTATAATATAGCCTATACGGTTAATCGAAGGCTTCTTTACAAACATTATTAATATTGCACCAATCAAAAGGAAGATTGGCGCGTAATCACTTAATTTGAATGAAACAAGTTGTGAAGTGATTGTAGTACCGATATTGGCACCCATGATAATTCCGGCAGCCTGATAAAGATTTATAAGGCCGGAGTTAACAAAAGATACTACCATGACAGTACAGGCACTGGATGACTGCATTATCGCGGTAAATAACATACCGACACCGAGGCCGGCGAATTTATTGGTTGTAAAAATTTCAAGTATCTTTCTTAATTTGGCACCTGCAGCCTTTTCGATGGACTCACTCATCATCTTCATACCGAAGAGGAAAAGTCCCAATCCGCCCGCTAATGTAAGAATATTGCCAAAAGTCATAAGGTCCTCCTATGAAGTTTTGAAAAACTTTTCGGCTTCGCTTCTGTCAATGCCGATTTGTTTAAACAAAGACCCCTCTGAATCAAATTTCTGTTCATCCCTGTGGAATTTTAAGAAATACACCCTTATTCTGCTGTCATAAAAATCTCTGCCCTTCGGACAGTCGATTAAGTGACTCTCAATGTTTACAAGCCCTTCATCGGATACGGTGGGACGAACTCCCACATTTGTGACAGCTTTGAATTCTTCCCCATCCTCTGTTTCGACAATCGTAAAATAAACGCCGTGCTTGGGAATTACTCTTCCCTTTACAGGCATTATATTTACGGTAGGAATATCATACTGATGCGCAAGACCCGCTCCTTTTACGACCTTTCCGTAATGATAATAGTCGTATCCGAGCATTTCAGTTGCATCTTCGATATTACCGTCTTCCAAAGCTTTAATGATTCTTGAAGAAGAAATGGTTTCGCCTTTATATTCTATTTTTTCTATAATCTCGGTTTCAAAACCGTATTTTTCCGAAAGTTTTTCGAGTAATTCGGCATCTCCCGCTCCGCCTTTTCCAAAAGACACATCGCTTCCGCAAACAACGGTTTTAGCTTTAAGCCTGCCGACTATAATATCTTTTATGAAGTCTTCGGGACTCATATTCATAAGCTTGTCAAAAGGTGCTCTGACAAGATTGTCGATGCCGATTTCTTCCATCTGTGATATTATTTCACCCTTGGTATTAAGATGTAAAAGATCGTTTCCGTTAAAATAATCTTCGGGATTGGGTTCGAATGTAAATACAACCGATTCACATTCGTTTAATTCGCTTGTCAGCGCGAGCTCTTCGAGGAGTGTTACATGTCCTAAATGAACTCCGTCGAATTTGCCGATACTGACACATGTTTTCTTTTTAAATTGTGGAATTTCCTTAAATATTTCCATTCCTAATGTCTTTCAGGTAATATTATATTCTTATTTTTAAATCCGGTAAATCACAAATCTTCCATGGAAAGCAAATCCAAAAGTGAATTGGTGATTTCTTCTTCGCTGCCCTTATAATAAAAGCCTGCTGCCCTTATATGGCCTCCGCCGCCGAATAATCCGCAGATTTTTGACACATCCACTTTTTCCTTGGATCTTAAGGATACTTTTATGGTCGAATCGTTCATAGGATACATGAAGATTGCAACTTCCGTTCCGGTCGTGATCCTGAGCTGGTTGATGACACCTTCAAAATCGTTTTTAACGATATTGTGCTCGGTCATTTCCTTCCTTGAAATGCTTCCGACTATGACTTTTCCGCCCAAATAGATTTTCGAATTAAGCACTATTCTTGCACATGCTAGGTTCTGCGCGTAAGTCTTCTCATAAAAGGTCGTATCCACGAGATACTGGCAGTTGATGTTTTCTTCCATGAGTCTTGCCGCAATTCTCATTGTCTCGGGCGATGTTGCGGGGAATTTGAAAACTCCCGTATCATGAACGATGCCAAGATAAATCCATGTTGCAATTGTTTTATCAAGATAAGAAACATCAATCAGTCTGTAAACAAGCTCTGCTGCCGATGATGCATTAACATCAATATAATTAATGTCTCCTCTGCCGGCTGCGTTACTTAAATGATGGTCTATATTGATTTTTAAATCCGCTTTTTTGAAAAGCTTTTCGCCGGGGCCCATTCTCTCCGGCTCGGTATCAATTAAGATATATGTGTCGGGTTCCATGCCTTCAAAAGTGGAATCGATTATCTCGGAACCCTCAATTAACTTAAAGCAGTCGGGGATTTCCTCGAGGAAAAGTCTTATATCTTTATCCGGAAATCTTTTACGCAAATAGAGAGTCATGGCGATGCAGGAGCCAATAGAATCCCCATCGGGACTTATATGCCCCGATATGGCAATCTTTTTACTATTGGCTAATTCTTTAATAATGTCCATAACTCTCTTAGTATTTAAAATATTTTATTCTTCGGTGTCTTCACCGTCTTCGGTGTCTTCACCGTTTTCGGATGCTTCAAGTCTTTCTTTTTCGTGAAGAGGCGCATTTACCTCGTCGATAAACTTCATCATCTCAATGCCCTTTTCGATGGATTCATCAAGGATGAAAGTGATTTCGGGAGTATTGCGCATATTCATTCTTTTAGCAAGAAGAGACCTAATCATTCCTTTGGCACTGTTAAGGCCCGTCATTGTGTTTTCTTTGTCTTCATCGCTCCCCATGACAGAAACGTAAACCTTACATGTTTTTAAATCGGGAGCAACATAAACATCCATGACGGAAGTGAAAGGATTGATTCTCGGATCCTTTACTTCGT
>CAMYYF010000111.1:0-4903 GCA_947303375.1 uncultured Lachnospiraceae bacterium | reverse complement strand
AGGTTCGGCTTTATAAAAAACCTCGTCTTACCTGAACCGGAGCCACCGACAACAAGCACATTTTTATTACGAGCATATTTAGAATTTGCCGGCCTTGAGTTCATTGTAAGTCGCTCTGTTTGAGATAAAATCACATTATTCTCAAAGACCGGGTCCATATAAGGCTCGATATCCGCAGGTGTTCCCCACCTGGCAGAACCATACTCCGTGTTATGTCTGAACTTTTTTGCATTTTTCTTTTTGAAATACATAAAAGCCCATAATGCTGCTCCAATCAAAATGCCGACAAGCAAATCCACCGGATGAAGACTCGGCAGAGGATTTGAAAATGCTGTTTTAAAAGCACCATCGATAAAAAGACTCTGTATCTTTTCGAATGCATTATCTCCGACTGCCAGCCTCCAAGCTTCTCCAAGGTTTGTAGCTATCGCACCGACCAATACAAAAGGGATATTCGGAAGCAGAACCTTCTTTAATTTCTTTGTGTTCATCGCTCCTGCTCCTTTCGCTTCTCCTTATCCTTTCTCGGTGTATTTTTAACCACCTCTTTGAAATGTCTAAGTTTCTCAAGGATGCTGGGCTTAACCTTTTCCTCTTTGCCGTCAAGAATGATCTCTTTCATGGCAAAATGGTTCATTACTTTTTCAAGCACCTTATCGTCTCTGGCCTTGAAGAATACCGTGTACATCGGTGTTTCCGACTGTTTATCCTTTACAATGGCAAAATCAAGTCCGTACTTATTGGCTACACGCTTAAAATCTTTGATATCCTCTTTACTGATATCCGTACAATCCACGTTCTGCCCCTGGCTCATAAGCTGCTTAACGGTCTGCTTTCCTCTAACCGGTGTATTCTTTCCGGCAGCCTTAATCTGCTGTTTGGTAAGCTTCATTTGCTGCCTTGTCTGTGCCCTTGCCCGGCTGTTTGCTACCATGTTCTTTGTATCCTGCATATAAGAACGAAGTGCCTGATATAAGACTCTCGCCGTTACCGTAGTAGTCCTCACAGCAAGATTTACACTTTTGCTTTCAACTTCTTCCTGCATATCATCACATCCTTTCGATTAAGCAAGTTCGTATGCTGAAAACTCCTGTCCGTCTCCGACAAGTTTAATAAGCCTGCCGGTAAACTCCTTCTTGGCTTTCTCAAAATCATCATCTGCAAGCATGCCGATTCCGTCCTTCGTGTTCTTCACGATAATCGCCGAACCGACAAAATACTCACGAGTGCCGATTTTAAAGATCTTTTCGGCATTAAATACGGCAAGAAAATGACTCTTACCCATGCATTCGCCCTGAAGATCCCCGGACAGATAATCCATAATCTGCACTGCCTCGTCCTCACTGATAATCTTGCTATCACCATTGGTTCCAATTACTAAAGCGCCTTCTTCCTTCTTTCTAATCTTATCGGGATGAATGACGGCTCCATCATTAATCGGATCTAATTTGATTGTTACTTCAATCGTTTTCATTGATTTTCTCTCCTTCTTTTAGATTTTCCCTGTTGCCATATCGTGATTCACCATCTGCTGGTAATAACTGTCTATGGTAATTCGGGAATTATAAATTGTTGCAAGCATATACTGCTTAATGTTACGGACCTCTGCCGTATTGTTTCTAAGGCAATCCAGGACATATTCCATATGATGTGAATCCAATTTCAAAAACTGAGATTTTACCACCTGCATCGGCTTATCATCGCCGGCAATACGGATATTCTTACGCTTAGAGCAAATCGTATCGAGCATCAAATCAAGAATTGCGTCAATTGTTTCCTTATCATACGGATTACGTTCCTTAAGTAATTCAATCTCCATGTTCTCGCAAAGAATCTCTCGATAGATTTCGCGTTCTTCCAAATCCTTATCCACATCCGCCCCGGATAAGATAGGATTAGTATCATTCCTCTTAGTATCATTATTCTCAGTATTATTAGATTCCCGGTTTAAGAACTCCGGTGTTCCCGTCTTAGGAAGTCCGGTATTCTCACTTTGGGAAGTCCGGCGTTCCCAATTTGGGAAACGTGTAAAATCTTTCACATAGATAATGCTTGGTTTGCAAAGTCTTTGGTTCTTTCGTTCTATCAGCCCGAATGTCTCCAGTTCCTTAAATAAGCGACAAGCCTTTGTATTACCGCAGCGAAGTCCTTTCTTTAAGGTTTCGATTTTGAAATATACATAGACTCTCTTTTTCTCATCAATCCATCCGTTTTCCCTGGATAAACTGATTCGATCTAATAACAGTCCATACAAAACCTTTGCTTCAACTGAAAGGTCGGCAAACATTTCATCCGTAAACAAGACCTTCGGAATGCGATAAAACGAATAACTCTCTGACTGCTCTTCATAAAAGTAGTCAAATGTCATATAGCCACACTTTCTTAAGTCTTGCCGACAGCCTTTCTCTCGCTTAGAATCTGAGCAATACAAGGAAAGCAAAAAGATTTTCCCGTACCATAAGAACATTGTGTTCTGCAATTCTTCGGATAAGCTACCGGCTCTCTTTTACCCAAAACCGATGTAACCGGTCTGGAATCATTTGCGCCCATTGTTTCAAGTATTTCATTAGATGTCATATTTGTTTCTCCCTTCAGTTTCATGGGATTAAAAAAGGTGCCGGCATTAGCCAACACCTCTTATCCCGAATTGATTGTTACATGATTATAAGGCATCTCCGCCTTTGGTCTTTGTACCCTTATTCGCAGGCTCTTTCTTAGGAGCTTTCTTAACTTCTTCCTTCTTGGCCTTAAGTTCACCAAGCAAAGAACCCTTATCTGATTTCTCGGTATCTTTCTCTGCTGATTTCTCAGTTTCCTTTTCAGCCTGGCGAGCAACGAACTTTTCTCCGAGCTCGAAAATCTTTTCCTTGCTGTCATAATGGTACACGCTGTCCGTAAGCTTATCCTGTGGAGCTACCTGCGTTGCATTAACCTCTTTTACCATTGCTTCAAGATCCTGAAGCTTTACATTCCCATCATCGGGAACAAGCAAAATTTCATGGATGCTCGAAGGTAAAATAAAGAAGTCACCGCCGACTCTTTCAGCCGCCTGATCCATAAAGTCCTGATAAGCAATAACCCCTGCTCCGTGAACCTTGTCGGGAACGGATGCTACAAACATCTGCTCATCTTCCGGAGCAACCGGTGCCATTCCCATCATTTCAGCCTGCTCAACGCCCATAAGTTCCGCAAGAACCTCTGTCATACCCTTAATCTCTGCAGGTTTTAACTGAGGTGCATTCTCCATCGCATCTGCGTGAAGCTGTTCTGCCGTAATACCCATGTTTTCAATCATTTGATTTGTAACAAGTACGGATGCTCTTCCGTCCTCATCTGAACTTAATACAAAGCGATAAACAACCGCCATGTCCTCCATCATCTTATGAGGTACGGTTTCAAGCATTTCCTTATTGGCTTCTGCCGAAACAACTTCCATTGCAAGTGTTTCTTTCATCTTGCTGTAATCGGTAAGGTCATCAATATTGAAATCCGGTCTTTCGTTGATTCCGTTCTCAATTACTTCCATAGCCTTATCAATTACTTCATCATAAGGTCTGCCGTCATCATATGCTTCGAAGAACTTCTCAACCGGAAGATTCATTCCCAGGTTGCTGTCGTTCGGAGTAATGGTCACTGCTTCATAACTTTCATTAAGCTTCTTTACCGTATTCGTTGTAATCTTTGCATCGATTCCGGCATCTTCAAGTCTTTCCTTGATGTCTTCCATAAATTTTTCTTTGAAATTTTCAAAATCCATGTCTTTTATTCCTTTCGTAAAATTATTTGTTTAGCATCGGATCGTCATCCTCCGCCGGTTACTTGGCAATAAAAAAGCGCCTGGCCGTGACTGAAGTTTTTCAATCACGAGCAGACGCTCTTAAATCACCTAATTCTTTTGCAAAAGAAAATGGACTCGGCAACTGGTTTTGTCTTAACCATTCGCTTCGTCCATTGTAAATATATCACACTTTTTTTCGCTTGAAAAGAACTTCAATGGGGCACTCATGGGGCTACGATGGGGCTTTCATGGGCATTTTTAAGGTTTTTTGAAAATTATTATGCCATTTCTATCCTGGCAAACTGCGGAATATGAAGTTCTTCCAAATAAATAGCTAATTTTTTCTAACTATATTTCATTTTTACATAAATATTCAGGATTTTATGAATATTGAAAGAATATACCTTTCAGATTATATTTAGGTTAAATGCACTAAGGCCGGGCAAAGGCTCTTTGTTTATTGTTCATTCAACCATATTCCCATCTCTTCCAGAATATCAACCGCGGATTCTACCATTCTCGGACAAATATCCTGAAAAAGACCATTCTCCCGGGCATAAAGCATCCCCTCTTCGGTGGATATGTCACAGCCAAGTATAGCCCTGCAGACATAAGAAGCATTCTTTTCTTTGAATCTGTCCATAAACTCAGCAGCCTTGGGGTAAGCAGTTGCTTTATAGTCGGGTCCGTCTCCGTATTTCAACCCGATCACCATGATCGCCCCGGATACAGCACCACACACTTCACCTTTTCTCACACCCCCGCTGAAACATGCTGCCACTTTCATAGCCTGGTCTGCCGTCAGTCCATAATCTTCCGCGTATGCTCCAAGAACTGCCTGGGAGCAGTTGAATTTTTCATAAAATATCTTCATTGCTTTTTCTTTGTGTGTCATAAATATTCCCTCCGCTTTTACATAATCCGATTCAAACGTGTATGGATATTCCCTGCTAAGATCTATCCTCATTGAGACAATACCGTTTTCCTCTGATAATTCCTCGTAGCCCAGACGTTTATACAGGCTATATCCAATGCTCATAACTTCCGGTTTTGTTGTAAAAACCAGTTCTTTAAACCCAAGTTCAAAAGCCTTATCCGTCATTGCTTTGAGCATTATCCTTGCAT
>CAMYYF010000110.1:0-4925 GCA_947303375.1 uncultured Lachnospiraceae bacterium | reverse complement strand
GGTATCTTGTCTGCTGAATCTTAAGATAACCTTCGATATGTTTTTTCTCCTGGCTGATCGGAATCCAGTCGGCACCGGATGAAAGGCTGATTCTGAAGAAGTCGCTTAGCGCACTGGTAAGCTGGATAACTTCGTCTTTTTCTCCTGCCTCGGCTTTCCACATAATAGCATCAAGCGTATTGTAAAGGAAGTGCGGGTTTATCTGCGCCTGAAGAGTTCTGAGTTCTGCCTTTCTTAATCGCTTGGCATCGAGTTCACTCTTTTTCATCATGGCTTCCAGATCGTCGGCCATGGAATTAACCTGCTTGGTAAGGTTTCTAAGTTCGGTAACATCCGTGTCCGGAAGTCTCGCATCAAGAGTACCTTCTGCTAAAAGAGCCGTTACCTTTTCAAGTTCTTCGATGGGCTGTCTTACAAAGAAAGCAGTCTTTTTCATTGATCTGTTTCTAAACCATATCGCGAGAATAACTATGATTACTTCGGCAGCGGCAGTAATAATGATAACCCATAAAAGGCTGATACTCATCTTAGCGGAAGATTCGATTTCTTTGGCTACGTATTCGTTTAACATACTGTCGACGAGCGCAGCAACGTCTCTGACTTCAACCAGCACTGCTTCGTTTTCAACAACCGGAACCTGCTTGTCAATATTGTCTCTTATGATATCGACATAATTTTCCAGCGTTTCCATGGTACGGCCTGCGACCATCAAAGAAAGACGGTTCTCCTCGCTTGTTTCCTCGGAAATTCTTTCTACCGTATCTTCAACATCATGCATCATGACATAGATTTTGCTTTCCGCAAAAGTCTCACGTCCGCTGATGATGTTCCACGCAGCTCCGGGAATGTCTTCCGCAACAACAGTTTTAAGACCTGCAATTGTTTCCATTCTCTGAATGGAGCTGTGATATTTATACGCGTAAAAAAGCATCAGCAAAAGACTGATTATAATAGGGAATACAAGCATAAGAACCATTCTGTGCGAAAGGTCGTTTATTCGCCCGAGTATGCTTTTTTCTTTGCCTGTTCTTTTCATCAATATCCTCTTTCGGGAATCTTGGAGGTATCCATTTCATCGGAAAATACAAGTTCCGAAGGGTGAATTAAAGGCTCAACCGCTTCGCCCGCTTTGAGTTTGAGTGCGGTTTCCATTACTTCTTTGCCCAGTTTCGGAGTACATTCCACAACACAGTTAATTTTGCCTTCTTTTAAAACATCGATGGCTTCCTGTCCGCCGTCTATCGAAATTATAATAATGTCTTGGCCGGGAGCATAGCCCGCCTTCTCTATCTCCGGCAGTGCGCCGAGCGTCATTTCGTCATTATGCGAATAAATTACATCTATATCATCACCGTATTCGTCAAGCAGATATCTCATACATTCGGCACCGCGGCTTTTAAGGAAATCACCGTCAATGCTTTCAAGAATATTCATTCTCGAATCGTTTGCAATCGCATCCGCAAATCCCGCCTGACGCTGTCTCATGGGTGTCGAATTTTCCGTGCCCGTGATCTCCACGATATTAACATGGTCAAGTCCGAGAGCATCGGCTTTTCTTATAAGGTACTCTCCCGCCATGACACCTTCCCTGTAAAAGTCGGCGCCGATAAGGCATGTGGTAAGACCTTCTTTTTCGGTACTAATATCCCTGTCAACGAGAATAACGGGAATACCCGCATCCTTGGCTTCGGTCAGCACATTGTCCCAACCGTCTTCAACTATGGGCGAGAAAGCGATAACATCTACTTTATATGCTATAAATCTTCTGATGGCCGCAATCTGGTTTTCCTGCTTCTGATTGGCATTTTCGAACATCAGATTGATACCGTATTTTTCTGCCTGTTCCTCTATATCCTTGGTATTGCCGATTCTCCATGCACTCTCCGACCCGATTTGCGAAAAACCTAAGATAAGACTTGTCTCGCTTTCCTGATTCGAGCCCTTAGTGCATCCCGCGAACAAAGATAACGAAAGCACAAAGCCCACTGCCATGCAAATATATCTTTTTAATAACCCTTTTTTATGATTTCCCATATCAATTTCCCTCTGAAATACGGAATTTATTTTCCACATAAAGTATATATTGAAAAGTATTATTTATCAAGAATTCCAAAACCCATAATAATGTGTTTCTTAATCGTATATATATTATAATGGGATAAAGGAGATTGATTATGCGTAACAGAATAAGAGCTTTGATTTTATGTTTTTCATTTTGTCTTTTAACGGTTTTTTCGGGATGTCAGAATGTAAAAATCATAAAAGAAACAACTGCGGAAACCGCATTCAAGCCGGTTGAATTCGAAAAAGTCGGAAATCATACATATTATCGATCTGATATTTTTAAAGCCGACACAATGGAGGAATATAAAAAAGAAAACATCCTGCCTCTTATTGAAGAGGCGGATAAAAGTCTCGATGAAGATGTTTTATTAACCAATTTTAACATCTCTATTGCATCCGGAAATATGAGACTGTATGGTTTTCTGATGAGTGACGGAATTATTTATCAGGAGATTAATCTGTATGCGGATAAGGATAATAATTCCGTATATGTCTGGAGCGAAGAATATAAAGATGTTACTCTTCCGCAAAAGGGAACCCTAATGGACGCCAAGGACTTTTATGATGATGTCTTTGATTTAGCCAGAAATCATAAAAGTGAAATGTTTATAAAGGGCACGGAACAGCCGATAAGCGGAGAATATTATATAAAGGGAAATCTTGACGGAACAGTTTATTATGATTTCATAATAAATTATAACAGTGCGGTATGGATTGATGCATACACAGGTGAGATTATTCACACATATTTCTTTAACGGATTATATACTGACTAACATAAAAAAGTGTCGGACGCTTTCAAACGTCTGACACTTTTTTTTATTTTTCTTTGATTATTTTCTTAAACGGCATTAACATTCCGTCAGTCATCTTGCCGTTCATTTTCTTCTTAATCGACGGATTTCTCATCATACCGCCGACTAGATACATCGCAAGCATTGCACCGCTTTTCTTCTGAGGGAAATCATAAAACTTATGCTTCTTATAAAACTTATGATCCTCTCGCATCAGCCCCTGCATCTGCCAGATAAGGTCTCTGAATATCTTCATACCGCCGACACCGTAAAAGTTCTTCGGGGGCAGATATCCTTTTTCGACATCATAAAAGAGTGTAGCCGCGAGTTTGTCGATTTCTTTGTCGGGATTGTACTGATTGGTGGCTATGCCGGATAAAGGATTACCTCCTACCTGAGCTCTCGCCTCCATCAGAAGACGAAGGTTTTCCTCCGCGTCAAGGCATCCGTCCACGAGATATCCGACTGGCTTGCCCATCGTAACAGTACGGTGTCCGTTGCAGAACTGCCTGTCATCAAACATTTTAAAACGATAACCCATGCTGTGATCTTTTATGGTGTAAGCATAAACAGTCGCATCAGCGGACTGTATGTGTTCTCTTAAGAAAGTATCGAAGCCGTCCTTGTAGATACATTTGCCGTCTGCCGCACAGTTAAAGCATCCCAGGCATCCGCCCGTAAAAGGGAACTCACCGATATTGACAATCTCTGTTTCATAAGGAAGTCTTGATTTTAATCTAACGCACATATTCTCCAGGCGGTTGTCCGAAGAATTTGAAAAATCCGCAACTATAACAATCCTCTTTGATTTATCCGAAACTCCTGCTTTAAGTTTCAGCGGCTCTGCGAGGGAATTGCATTTCTTTAATTTGCCGGGTTTTACGGTTTTGGGCAAATCTTTGGAAAAACCCTCTTTTATATTCCATAATACATTGTCAAAAAATCCGAGTGCCTCTTTCTGACCTTTTTCATGCAAAAGATCTTCCATATCCGCAGACAGTCCGCGGATGATTTTAAAGCCCATGTCATTTAAGTTTTCTTCAATGAAATTATGTGCCGTTATATCATAAAAGTGGAGCGATGTGCTCACCTGTGTGGCATACTTTTCGGAAAAATCGATTCCGCTTTCTTTCATAAGTTCCACAAATCTGTGAAGCTGTGAAGGCACCAAAAAAGTGTACACGGGATAAGAAAAAATAACCAGATCGGCCGCTTTTAAGGGACGCATCCAGAAATCTTTGTCGTTCTCCATTTTTCTTATCTGCTGCCCTACATGGAGTACTTTGTAATTATGGTCGGGAAAATGTTTTTTGATGTATCTGAGTGTACATAAAGTGATACTGTTTTTGCCTGTCGGCGAACCGTTGACAATAAGAATATTCATACCCTCTCCCCCTGTTAAAAGAAAAATAAAAATACCAGGCACCCGGAAGGCGCCCGGTATAAAATCAATAAATATTAAAGTTCTCTGTTTCTTTCAACGCATGCTTCCACAGCATCCATAACAACACCTCTGAAACCGCCTTCTTCAAGAACCTGAACGGCTGCAATGGTTGTACCTGCGGGTGAGCATACCATATCCTTTAATTCTCCGGGATGTTTGCCGGTCTCAAGCATTAAAGCCGCACTTCCCTTTACTGCGGAAGCTGCGAACTCATAAGCCTTGTCTCTTGTAAGGCCTGCTGCCACACCTGCATCCGCCATGGCTTCGATAAACATAAATACATATGCGGGTGCGGAACCGCTTATGCCCACAACCGCATCCATCTGAGACTCGGTAACTTCTATTGCCTTACCGCAAGCACTTAAAATGCTGATTGCGGTCTTCTTATCTTCTTCGCTTACGTTTTTATTTGCACATACGCCTGTACATCCCTCGCCTATAAGTGCGGGAGTGTTGGGCATACATCTTACTATCTTCATATCGGAACCGATATTCTCTTCAAGCCATGCAACAGTCTTTCCTGCAGCGATTGAAATAACAAGTGTATCCTTATTCCATGCATCCTTAATCTCTGCAAGCATTCCGCCCATATACTGGGGCTTAACCGCAAGAAGAACCACATC
>CAMYYF010000109.1:0-4935 GCA_947303375.1 uncultured Lachnospiraceae bacterium | reverse complement strand
AAGGTTGGATTAATGTGAATATTATTGCTATGACTTGTATGTGCGTAGATGTTTTTGATGATACTGGAGAAATCCGTCCCGGTGGTGAAGCATTGAACTTTGCTGCAATTGCATCAAAATACAATCATATTTCAGTTGATCTTCTTGGTGCAATTGGTGACGATGATTATGGTAAGGCAATATTGAAATCTATTGAAAATAAACCTATCAACAAAGAGTTTATCCACATTATTTCAGGCTCTGCTACTGCAAACCATAGGATTTATCTTAATGAGAAAGGTGATAGATATTTCAAGGATGATTCATGGAACGGTGGTATTCATGACACATATCTTCTTAGCGATTCTGACAAGAACAGAATTGCAAGTGCTGATATTATCTTTATAACCTATGATTCTCCTAATTTTGATGATGTATTAGAACTTAGAAAGAGTTGTCGTTTTCAGCTTGCCGTTGACTTCAACGTGCTAAGAGATTTTAAGAAAATAGAAACTGTTGTACCGTACATTAACTTCTTTTTTATCAGTGGTGAGAAGAGTATTCTTTTACAATTTCAAAAATGGTCTGAACGGTATGACAACATATTTAACATTACACTTGCAGAAAATGGCAGCGTTACTTATTATATGGGAAAAGAATATAGAGTGGATGCTGTGCCGGTCAATAATGTAATTGATACAACTGGGTGCGGTGACAGTTATCATGCTGGCTTTCTTTGTTCATATTTGAGAGATTGTGATATTATAAATGCAATGAATGAAGGTTCAAGAGTCGCTTCTAAAACATTAAGTCATATTGGCGGCTTTTAACGGGTATATGTTAATCTTGCAACATCAAATTCAAGTTTGTCGGGATGAACGATAGAGCGCTATCCCGGAAGTTAATTGACTAAGAAAATTTCAGTTTTTCCAAATAGACAAATTGTACGAGTTATTAAACGATAGTATATAGTCTTCAAGTAAGTAATATATTATTACAAGGAAACTAAGTGTAATAAAGAATTTGAGTATTATAAAAAAATGGAAATAAAAAAAGCCGGTCGGTTATTTGAAAATGAAATGAAGGAAAAGGTTTTTTCGATAGAACGGTGTAACACCGGAATCGGGAACTATGTTTTCATTGTAACTGCCGAGAATAACAAATACATATTGAGATGTTCACTCGAAAAAGATGCATATGAAAACACGGTTTACTGGTTAAAAGAACTGGAAGTATGCGATATTCCGATTCCCAAAGTAATAAAATATGGCCAATACGAAGAATACCAATATTTGATTCTTTCATATCTTCCGGGAGAAGATATTGGAATTATATATAAAGATTTGCGGGATTCGGAAAAAAGACAGATAGCAAAAGAAGTTGTTGCAATACAGAATAAAGTGTCGGCCATAAAGATACAGGCGCCTAAAGATTGGAACTGGAATTCGTTTGCAGATGAAATGCTTGGCAGGGCACAGGAACTGATTTCTAAAAACGGATTTTTTGACATTTCCAAAGTGGAAGAAGTAAGGAACATTCATAAAGAATTGCAACCATATATCAGTTCGATTAACCCCATACCCTATCTTGATGATATCAGTACAAAGAATCTATTGATTGAAAACGGACATGTATCGGGTGTAATAGATATTGATTGGATGGGCTTGGGAGATAATATTACATTCGTTGCGATGACTAAAGTAGCATTGCTCAATATGAACTTGGATACCAAATATATCGATTATCTGCTAGAAGAAATGCACTTAAACAATGAACAAAGCAGAGCATTTATTTTTTACTGTTTACTTTTCTGCGTGGATTTTATGGGAGAAAGAGGCACACAGTATTTGGATAAAGTTGTACCGGTAAATCAAGAAATAATAGATAGACTTAATTCAATTTATGATTGTTTTATGCGTCAATATGAAGAATTATAAGAAAAATGGTTTGAACAAATAAGATTGCAATGAAAAGGTAAATTCGATTTGATGTATATTACAGTTTTAATAGATGAATCACAATTTTGCTAATAAATTAACTTACAGTTTTGCTAAATAAATTAACTTCCAGTAAAATGCACAAGAGGGTTGGTTATCTTGGTATAGAAAATCAACAGGATTCTGTATATGAAGACAGATGGGGATTTATGGATATGAGTAACATGACAAAGAACAATAAGATTATCGCCTGTATAAAGATGGTCATTGGTATATCCATGCCAATTGCTGTATTGATAGGATACTTGCCGATTCCTGAATATCTTGTTGAATTCACCTGCATTTCTAACACCCTTGGTGGTTTACTGCTGGTTGCTGACGGTGTTTTGAATCTTAGAGGGAAAAGTGTTCCAGGTGTGTTCTACAGAAATATCTCAGTAGGGATATTCTTTGTATTTGCTATCTGCATGGGCAGCTTATCGGGTGCATATCATATGAATTTCAAGGGAGCATTTTTCTATCTTCATGTGCTGTCGCCGATGCTGTTTATTTTGTGTTATATCCTCTTCTTCAATGACCGCGAAGGTAAGGCCGTAAAGAAGCTATTGGTAACTCCCGTGCTTATGCTCTTATACCTCCTGTTTGATTTTGTTCTCGGCAAGTTCAGAGGCAGTTTTGTTTACGGGTTTTTCAAGCCGGATGAAGTCAGCATCACGGGTGCGCTAATTATTGGCGCCGTGTTTTATCTTATGATGTTTGCTGTTGGTGCGCTCTTCCTGTTCCTGAACAAATTGGCGCACAAGAATAAACAAAGACTGATTAATCAATAGAACATACAATCGGAAGATAAATGAGAAGGGGGGAGAGGCAATGTTAGATAGATTAGAACATGGAATAAAATCTTGTAACAACTTGGAAGAGTTGATCAATTGTTTTTTTGATATATTTGGTGATGTAGACGGTGAAATAGAATATGTTGCAGGTACATTACCTGCCATATATATGCAGCCGGGATGTAAATTTATACTTTCTCATTCAACAGAACTTGAAGACGGTGAATATAATCAGACGGAAATGCACGTTGAACTTGACACCGGGGAAGAAAAATACCCTTATGAACATAAGATTTACGATAAGAATGACGGGAATTTAAAGGAATATATTCTCGGTTCAGATCTTTACGCAATTCTTAAGAATAAGAAAGTAATAAATGTAGAGGTGTTTGGCGGAGAGACATAGTTGCTTATGCCGGAAGATAATTAACAAAGAATATTACAGTTTTTCTCAATAGTGATATAAAAAAGGCGATACCATTATTATTCAGGTATCGCCTTTATAGAAGGAAAATATGATACCTATATATGTAAATGACATTAAAACCGCATTACACAACAAATGTTATTTCCCGGCATTAGCGCTTACTTTAGCTTTACCGGATATGTGCGGTATGGTTGAATATCCTAATGAGGATGTCAGTAAAAGATATATTAACTGGATTGACAAATATCTTGGAGAACAATATGCACCTGCTAAAGGTTCTATAGGTGAAAACAATCCGAGACTTACGGGAGAAGTAATATATAATCTTAGAAATACTTATCTTCATCAGGGATCGCCGAATCTTCAAAGTGACAAAATAAAAGAAGATGTAAATAAAGTTGACAGATTTGCACTTATATTGGGTGATGGATCAGTCATATGGGATGCAACGTTTAGCATAAATTCACCCAAGGATAAAGATTTGGAAATCAAAATTATTATCGTTGATATAACCTATCTTTGTGAAAGTATTTGCAATTGTGCGCTTGAGTATTTCAATAACAATCAGGACAGATTCAGTTTTGATTTTTATGCTATGACTCAGGAAGAATTTTTAAATCAACCACGAGGCAAATATGAAATGGATGATCCTGAGTGGGCTGCAGATTTAATAAACAGAAAACTTAAAAGTATGGGTAGTACAAAGAAGGTTGAGACAACAAATTTCCCGGTATATAAGCAAACTGAAAAGACAGAAATAGACAGAAAATACTAAGTATTATTGACTAAAAAGCATCAGAAGAATTATTATAACTGTGTTAATTAAATTCAATTCTTTTGAATAAATGTTTAGGAGGAATTCAAATTATGGCAGAGGTTAAGAAAGCAGCTGCAGCAAAGAAACCTGCAGCAAAGAAAGCTACTACAGCAAAGAAGGCAGCACCCGCAAAGAAGGCAGCTCCTGCTAAGGCTACAGCAAAGAAGGAAACTGCAAAGAAAGCAGCTCCCGCAAAGAAGACAACAGCTAAAAAGGCTGCTGCAAAGAAACCTGCAGTTAAGAAACTTGGAAAGATCATTTTCGAGTTTGACGGACAGAAGATTGATTACAAGGCAATCGAAAAGAAGGCTGCAAAACTTGGCGGTGACGTTTATGTAGTTGCTTCCGAGAAGAAGATCTTCGATGCTGAAGGAAAGTCAGTAGACTTATTCTAAAAACTAAATACATAATACCTGGCGGTACTGTATGGCGAATACGGTATCGCCTTTTTTATTTGAAAGGAGGACTATGAAGGATTCTGAAAGACTTGAAGAATTAATGGTTAAGAAAGGCTTTACGGTAAGAAGACTTGCCAAGGAATCGGGAGTTCCGCCAACAACCCTTTATTCGATTATGGAAAGGGATACGGAGATCCGTCTTGATGTTGCACTAAGACTTGCGAAAGCTTTGGGAGTTGATGTTAAGGAAATATCTTCGGATAAGATCCTAAAAGAAGTAAAGATTGAATTTATTTAAGTCCGTTACAACCGGTGTGTTAAATACATACCGGTTTTTTATATACGGAAATTATGAGGAAGGAGGAAGAATACATATGGAATTTTTTACAACAGCTGTTAACGGATTAAAGATTGTTGTTACGGCAATCGGTGCCGGTATCGGTGTGTGGGGCGTTATAAACCTTTTGGAAGGTTACGGAAACGATAACGCCGGAGCAAATGCTCATGTACGGTAAGGAAGCAAGCAACCGAAAACAAGAGATAG
>CAMYYF010000108.1:0-5054 GCA_947303375.1 uncultured Lachnospiraceae bacterium | reverse complement strand
ATCAGGTATGGATAAAGTCTTTTTATTGTTGTGCAATGAAGAAATAATCGGCAGCATAGCATTAAAAGATAATGAAATTGATGATTTGATTGTAGATGCTAAGTATCAAAGCCAAGGATATGGAAAACAAATACTGTTGTGGGCTTTGGAGAATATAAAAAAAGAGAAAATCATTTTGCACGTAGCTGAATGGAATAAAAAAGCAATTGAGTTATACAGGAAAAATGGTTTTGAAATTATAAATACCATTAAAATCGATAATGAATAATACGTTGAAGAAAATAAAAAATAAAAAACATATATTTCGCTATATCATTCTTTCTATTCTTGGATTGTTGGCTGCTTTTTTGCTATTTTCATTCATAAGACACAGAATCCTTTTGGCGAAAGAAAAAAATATTCTTACTCCGCCCGGACAAATGATTGATGTGGACGGACATAATATGCATATTTATTCCATCGGAGAAGGAGACAAAACACTTGTGTTGATGGCTGCAAGTGGCACAGTTTGTCCAAGCCTTGATTTTAAGAATCTTTACTTAGGTTTAGGCGATAATTATAGGGTGATTGTTGTTGAAAAATTCGGTTACGGATACAGCGATATTGTTAATCGGCCAAGAGATATTGCATCTATTCTTTCTGATACAAGAGCTGCTTTAAAAGGTGCAGGGATTGAAGGTCCATATATTCTTTGTCCTCATTCTTACTCGGGACTGGAGGCATTATATTGGGCACAGACTTATCCTGAAGAAGTTGAAGCCATTATTGGTCTAGATATGGCTTTTCCTGAAGCATACAATTATACAAAAGGTGGTGCTTTGGTTAAGCCTTATTATCTTTTTCAAAATGGTTTAATTAATCTTGGTATTGGGAGATACTTCTCTGATGATACATTTCTTCCTGAAGGAGATTTTCTTTCGAAGAAAGAAGAGAAGATATATTTGGCGTTATTGAATAGGATTGGCAATAATATTGATGTTGCAAATGAAGCTTCTAAAGCAAAAGAAAACGCAGAAGTTGTATCTTCCGGCATTAAGCCGAATATTCCTATGCTTCTGTTTTTATCCGAAAAGAAACTTGACGGAAGTAATGAACTTTGGAAAAAAGTTTCATTCAATTATACAGAAGACCTTAATTACGTATGTTATGTAGAACTTGATTGCGGCCATTATATTTTTCATTTTGAGCCCGATCGAATAACAGAAGAAATTGATATATTTCTTCAAGATTTAAATTAATTATATATATTTATGAGCAGGACGATAAAGAAGTACAATAACGAATGGCGAGTTCCTAATGATGAAGAAAAAGAACTGGCTTTATATTGGATAAAAAGAAATCGAACTGGAAACATTAAGTTTCCGATTGTTTGCTTTTTGGTTCTTTTAATAGGTATTGTTGCAGATATTATAGTTACTTATATATTTAAACCCGAATATAAAACAATCAATTTTAGGTTATTATTAGTTCTGTTGCCTTTTTTAGTTATAATTGGCGGTTTTAACATTTACAATATGATAACTGAAATTCAAAAAGTTCGTAAGATATCTCAAGGCGAATTTCAGATTATTGACGCGAAAGTGCAATTTGTTGGTCAAAAAAGAATGGCCAGGTATGCGTATATGGATGTTGTGGAAGCGTCATATCATACAGGATTCGGTGCAAAGCCTACAACTTTTTCTGCTTCACGAAAGGTGCAAAAAAAGACGAAGGTAGGAGACGATGGCTATGTTATTCGTTTTTTGAACGGTAACTTATGGACGAAGAAATCATTAGTGTTTATTCCCAAAAGCAAATAAATGTATCAGCAGACAAGATTAGACTTATACGGAGGTACTAAATTATGTGGGGTTTTATTGGATGGAGCGTAATTGCTCTTGCACTTGTAGTTATTGGTATTGTTTCATGGAATTCGAAGAAACCTGCAGGATTTTTCGCAGGGGTAAAAGCTGAGGTTAATGATATTAAAAAATATAATCATTCTGTGGGATTGATATGGTTTGTTTATGCATTTGTTTTTGAATTATGCGGTTTGCCATTATTGTTTATCAAACAGAATTCGTCATTATTCATTGTTATGGTTTTAGGTGTAGTGTTTAGTTCCATTGGCTTGGGTGTAGCATATACTATTATTACAAGCAAATATCAGAAGTGATCTTTTAGGATAAGGGGGATATAAGGTATGTATAAGGATGATGATATTATAGTTGTAGATTTTAAAACTCCTGAAGATGTTCGTGAGTTTATACTTGATGAAGGTATAATTTATAAAAGTGAAAGACAAGGTGACAGTCTTTATATACCAAATTTTGATTTGTTACTTACTCCGAATATTGAACAGATGTCAAATACCGGTATTGGTATCGAGTTTAATATGTACATAAAGAAACTGGATAAATATCTTTATGAATACAGTTCTGGTATGGGAGGGGATATTACTACTGCTGTCGGAATGTCTATGTCTTCATTTCTGATTTCTTTTATGAATACATTTGAAATTATGTATAACAAATGTAATCCAATTAACATTACTACTGAATTTGCGGGCAATGAACATAATTGGGATGTTTATTTGGGCAACGTTACCGCTATGGGAACCCCGGGAGAAGATGGAAAAGGTTCATCTGCAACGTATTATTGGGACATAATAAAAGATGACATTATTAAAAGACTTGGCAATCAAAAAATGGTATACGTAAAAATATATGCTGCAAGATTACCGGAAAATTCAATAGGCGAAGTCCGATTTGATGATGTTGCCATACCGGAATTAAGTGAACAGGTAAGAAAACTTGCTGAAAAATGGAACGTGGAACAATTCGGTTCTGAAAAACAGTTTATTTTTATTGAACAGAATCCTTCAACGATTACTCCAAGCCAATATGATGGTCCGGAAGGCCGAAAGAAAATGCGCGATTATGTTTTAGAATATCTTAAAATGTTCAAAAATACGACATCAAAAGAACAGTATTATAATCTCGTAAAAGATTTTGGAGATAAGATTGGTGATAAAGTACTAGCTAATGAATGTTTTGGTTTTCTACCTGAAATTGCAACTATTCGCGCACTCGGAGATCAAATTGTTGTATCGGATCAAATACAATTCAGTTTACCCGATAACAAAACCTTAATGACTTATTCTACACAATTATCCGATTATCTTATGATGGAGAATTGCCTGATTGACATTATTCGAAGCAGAGAACTTGGTGAAGAAACCAAGAAAGTTTGGGAGGATTTAATCTGTAAAAGTGCAATTTATAACGTATTTGTACAAGCTCAGGAGGCTAAAGGTAAGATAACGCCCAAATTGACGACAGTATTGTACAATGTCAATAATGATTTTGTGTTAAGGTAGATTTTCCATGCAAGTATCGATGCAGGAAGAAGAGTTGGCCAACTGGTTTTTGCTGAATTGGATGATAATGCACTGAATCCATACAGAGGCAAATATCAGGGTCAGATGGGAGCTACCGGTTCCAGAGTATTTATGGATAAGGAAAACAACTAATAAATGGCCGAGTTGTTATTTTATAACGAATACGAACAATTTTATAAAATGGCGAATGAATCCAAAGCATTCAGAAGCTTTTGCAAAGAAGCTTATGGTGAGGATTTCTCACAGGACGGTTTTAGCGATATCAATCAGATAAACACAATACTTAAATATATTCCTCATAAAAAAGATACATCTATATTGGATGTTGGATGCGGAAACGGAAAGATGCTCGGATACCTGCAGGAAAAGACCAATGCTTTCATTTATGGTTTTGATTATTCAATCAATGCGATTAACGAAGCAAAGTCTTTATATCCGAACAATTCCGAATTCAAATGTGGATGCATCGGAGAAATTGATTATCCTAAATATTCTTTTGATTTAATTATTTTAATGGATTCTATATATTTCGCCCCTGATTTATCTTCCTTCATTGATCAGATGATGGAATGGCTTAAGACTGACGGTAAAATCTTTGTCGCATATCAGGAAGGCGATGTTATTCCCAAAACAGAGAATATAAATACTACCATTCTTGGAAAAACTTTAAAAGATAAGGGCATTTCTTTTATGATGGAAGATATTACCCGCGAATCATACGATATGCTCTTAAAGAAGAGAGAAGTTGCCTTAAAATATGAGAAAATGTTTATAAAAGAAGGCAATGAAGAATGGTATAATCTTTTGATTTGGCAGACCGATTATGCCAATGTGTCTTTTGAAGAATTCTCCAAGAAAATGGCCAGATATATTTTTATTATTGATCATAAAGGAAACTAATGATGTTAAAAGCGTTTTTTGTTGATTTTTATGGCACAATAGTTCACGAAGACGGTGAAGTAATAAAGAAAATCACAAAGATTATCTGTGATACTGGAAAAGTTGATAATCCCAAAGATGTAGATAGCTTTTGGTGGCTTGATTTTCAAAATATGTTTTTAAATTCCTATTGCGATTCTTTTGAAACGCAAAGAGCACTCGAAAGAAAGTCTTTAGAACACACCCTTGAAAGATTCTCTTCCGATGCAGATGCTTCAGAACTTAGCGATATGATGTTTGCTCATTGGATAAAGCCGCCTATTTTTGAAGATTCAAAAGAATTCTTCGAAAAAAGCCCTGTTCCGATATACATTGTTTCAAACATTGATACTGACGACATCCTAAAAGCGATAGACTTTCATGAATTTAATCCTGCAGGTGTATATACTTCGGAAGATGCCAGGTCTTATAAACCAAGAAAAGAACTGTTTGAACTTGCCTTAAAAGAAACCGGATTAAGAACCGATGAAGTAATTCATATAGGAGATTCAATCAGCAGCGATGTAAAAGGTGCCGGAGCGCTTGGCATTAAAACATTGTGGCTTAATCGTTTCGGAAAAGATATTCCTGACGGATTTATATCCATTTCAAGTTTATCAGAAGCTTTTGAATATTTGCACGGATAAACATTTCACTTGCAGTATTTTTTACTTTAATCTATAATAAAAAAGCTTGTAAAATGGCAAATGTATTGTAAAGAAGGTCTTTAAATGAGTAATTTATCGTCTGATGTATA